>JBEGJD010000173.1:0-3832 GCA_041184765.1 Verrucomicrobiota bacterium
ATCAAGCCGCAGGGCAGTGCGCGCCATCTCATCTAGCACCGGCGTCTTCACGTGCGGGTGGCCGTTGTAGCCGGTTTCGCCCCACGCCTGATCGTCGGCCATCATCAGGACGATATTCGGGCGGTTGGCGGCCGGCGCGGCGGCGATCGCGGCGGGCAGACCAAGGAGTAATCCGAGCAGGGGGAAGGCGGACCGGAATTTCATGGGGCGGGGAAAGGACGCGCGGTGACGGGGAGGAGGTTGCAGGCTGGAGTCATGGGGCCGCAAAAAAGCGCGCCACCCGGGTGGGAGGCGCGCTCTCGAGAGCAGGATCAGCTCAACCTCAGCGATTCCGGCCGGTGCGGCCGACCGTGTAGGTGAGGAAGACCGAGCGTTCCTCGCCGAGGAGGCGGTTGGCGCGCTCGTATTCCTGGTTGAGGGCATTGTTCACGTTGAGCGCGAAGGTGTGGTCGTAGGATGACTTCGAGGGCTGGTAGCGGTAGCGCAGGCCGACGTTCCAGAGCGTGTAGCCCGGGACGCGCAGGCGCCACTGGTAGGTCGTGCGGGTAAGCACGCGTTCGCCCGTACGGGTGGTGGTGTAAGTGTCGCCGGCGTTCGGGGCCTCGGTGGGCGTCGGGCCCACGTGCGAGACGCCGATGTTGGCCGAAAAGCCCTTCAGGGTACCGCCGGTCGCGGCCCACTTGATGTACGCACCGCCGTTGACCGGGGCGATGCCCTGCACACGACGGCCGATGGCGAGCGGGAACGCGGCGCCGTAGTCGGTGTAGATCGAGTAGATGTGCCCCCAGCTGCCGCCTGCGGAAAACTCCTCCGTGAAGCGCCAGTTGAAATCGAACTCGTAGCCACGGACGAGCTGGTTGCCCTCGCGGCGGGCGACCTCGAGGTAATTGCCGGAGCCCGGCGGGGTTTCCTGCAGGTCGGTCACCTGGACGTTCTCACGGATCGCGTAGAAACCCGAGAGGGTGAAGTTGAGGCGGTCGTTGAGGAGGGAGCCTTTGAAGCCGTAGTCCCAGCCGTTCGCGATCTCGGGCTTGTAGTCGGAAGCGTTGACGGTGGAGGTGGCCTCCGACTGCGGCACGAAGTAGCTCTCGCTGTAGTTCACGAAGGCCCGGAGGCTGTTGTTCACCTTGTAATTGAGGCCGAGGTTGGGCTTCAGCGCGGAGAGCTTTTTGTCGACCAGCTGGCCGACGGCGAACGCGGTGGGCACCGGGATGAATTCGCGGTGGCGGAAGCGGACGGTGTCGTAGCGGGCGCCGGCGTAGGCGAGGAGGCGGCCGTTGAAGAACGCCGCCTGGTGGCGGAGCAGGCCGCCAACCACCGTCACGCGCTGTTTGCGGATGCGGGTGGCGACCTCCTGGCCCCACTGGAACCACTTCGGGAAGTACGAGACCGGTCCGGACGGCAGCAACGTGAGCGGGTCGAGACGGACGGTGCGGACGGCGTTCCATGCGACGATGTCAGGGTTGGAAGCATTCGCGAACTGGCGCGTGGGGTCCCAGCGGTAGTAGTCGTTGATGTCGATCGTCGCGAGGGTGCGGTGCTCGATCTGGCGGTTGCCCGTCCAGTATTTCGCGAGGACGTCGCCCTGCACGCCGCCGCCGTCCTCGAAGATCAGGCCTTTTTGCGGGGTGGCTCCGCGGGCGCTCGTGACCGGAGTCGCGGCATTGGCGGGATTGACGGTGATGCCGCCCCATCCCGTGTTCTGGTTATAGTCCCAGCGACGGACGAGGTAGTAGTTGGCGGAGGTGCGCACGCTCCAAACGTCGTCGATGCGTTTGTCGTAGTTGGCGGTGAGTCCGGAGTAGCCGCGATTCAGCTCGGAGTTGTAGCCAAACGGGTTCACGCGGTTGAGGTTCCAGGCGTAACCGACGGCCTCGTCGTCAAGATTGGACGCGGTGCCCTTCTGGTCGGTGACAAGCGGGGCGGCGTTGAGCGGGGCGTGCCGCATCTGGAGCAGGTATTCGGCGGCGATGAGCAGGTTGGAGGAGTCGGGGAAGGTGTGCTTGAGGGCTCCGTAGTACTCGTAATTGCGGTTGCGGGCGTACTCTTGGCCGAAGTCGCGCTGGTAGTGGCTGGCGGTGACAATGTAGGAAGTCTTGCCCAGCGACGTGGAGGCGACGGGGCCGGTGGCCTCGAGCGTCACGCGCTCGGTGCCATAAGACCCGTAGTTGAACGTCAGCTTCTGGCCCTCGCGGTTTTTCGGCGCCTTGGAAATCATGTTCACCATACCGCCGGGGGAGCTGCGGCCGTAGATGGCGGCGTTGGAGCCCTTGATGATTTCCATCCGGTCGATGTTCGAGGAACCATAGCGGCCTAGCCGGAAGAATCCGTCACGCAGCTGAAAGCTGGAGCTAAAGCCGCGGAGGTTGAAGTTACCGCCGATGTCGAGACCCGTGAAGCTGCCGATCTGCACGATGTTGTCGGCGAGCTCGAAGATCGCGAAGTCCTCGAAGAACTCCGCGGTCAGCACGTTCACCGTGTACGGCAGATCGATGATCTTCGTGGCCACACGGGTACCAGTCATGGTCTCGGCGGGTGCGTAACCGCGGTCCTCGGAGGCGGTCACGTTGAACTCGGTCAGACGCACGACCTCCTCGTTGGAGCGGGGAGCGGCGGGCGCCTGGGCGGCGAGGCGCGCGGTTGTCCCGGCGGCGCAGGCGGCCAGGAGGAGCGCGGTCAGGGTTAGCTTGGTTTTCATGGTTTGCGAAGTGATTGGGTCCGGAAGGTGCAATTCGGAAGCGATCTGACAGTTAGGCAAAGGGAAGTCCGCGAGGGAAGCCGGCAGTTTAGGGGCACCTCCCAGGCTTCGGGGCCGTCCACCCGAGGATCACCCAGCGCGGCTTCGTTCAGGATTGATTCCGAATAGTTCCGCGAGGGGGAGCCAACGACGGATGGACACCGATCGACACGGATAAATGGGATTCCTTTGTAGCCGGGGTCCGGCGACCCCGGATTATTCTGGCGATCTTACGGCCGAAGGCTGTCCCGAAGGCGGCGAACGTGAACCGCGGATTTCCCAGCGCGGCTTCGCCGCATCCGTAGCAATGTTCAGGCTACGCCGCGCTGCGGGGCGAATGGCACTCCTCCGCCGGGCCTTCCTCCTTCGCCCAGCCTTCCTCCTTCGCCCTGCCTACGGAGGACAAGACGGAGGATACGAGGTGAGAGTGAGTTGTGGGACTTGGCGGAAGGAGTTTCCGACGATCCGGGGACGGCCCCTCGGCTGAATCGCATGCGTTTCTCGATGAAATTCGGTCCGGTATTTCCGGAGGAAGGCCATCTCGTGTAGCCGCGGCCGCCCGCCGCGGACCATGCCGCTGGTGTGACGCCCTAAGCCTGTTCCGAACGCGTTGAACTTGAGCCGCAGACCGCGCAGAAAATGCGACAAGGGCGCAAGCGAGGGAGTCGTGGCGAAACAACACGATTTTCCAACATCGCGCGCGGAGGACCGGAACGACGTGAAACCGGCGGATCGCAAGGCGCCAGACTTCGCGGGTGGCGTCACACCCATGGCTCGCGCGGTCAAAACCTTCGACATTTTCCGCGCCGTGGCTTCCGTTGGCGGGTTCCCGCATGAAGCCCTTCTACATCACGACCGCCATCGACTACGCGAACGGGTCGCCGCACCTCGGCCACGCGTACGAGAAGGTGCTGACCGACGTCATCGCCCGCTTCCGGCGGCAGATGGGGGACCAGGTGCGCTTCCTGACCGGCACCGACGAGCACGGCCAGAAGGTGCAGGCGAGCGCCCGCCAGCGTGGCGTGGCCCCGCAGGCGTTCTGCGACGCCATCTCGGGCGAGTTCCGCGCGATGCTGCCGCGCCTGCAGATCACGA
>JBEGJD010000174.1:0-3730 GCA_041184765.1 Verrucomicrobiota bacterium
GCTCGGGATTGGGCAGGATCACGTACCGCAGCCCGTTGCCAAGCGTACCGAAACGCACCGCCGGATCCGGCCGCAGGTCGCTGCCCTCGTGGGCGAAGCGCGGCGCGGCGGCCCGCGCGGACGCGCCCCAGGCCGGCCAAGACACGACAAGCACGAGGGAGGCGGCGCGCGTCACTCGCCGGACGATGGAAGAGGTCATTTCAGGGAGAGGGAAAGGTTCGCTTCAAAAATGCTTCCGGACGGTCAGCGTGTAGGTGGCCAGCCGCGCGTCGCCGTATCGACTGATGAGGTAGTTGGGGCTGTAGTAGGCGTCGAAGGGCGGCGTCTTGTTGAGGACGTTCTGCACCCCGACCTGGAGCTCCGAGCGACTGAGCGCTCGCCGCCACCAGACCGCGTCGCCCGCCGCCGCCTGCGGGAAGCGGCGTGCCACGAAGACGTCGTGGTAGTGCTGGCTCGGGATGCGAGCCGCCCCCTGTTGCGCCACGTAGGCGGCGCGCTGGAGGGAGGATTCGACAAAGCGCGCCGACCAGCCCGCGGTCCATTGCCGGTAGTCCCAGCTCAGACCGGCGGCGGCCTTGAATTTCACGTACCCCGGGGTGCCGATGTACTCGACGAGCGGGGCGTTGAACGTCACCTGCACCTGATAGTGCTGCCACGAGGTGGCCTGCGCCCACAGGTTCCACATCCCCCGGCCCGCCGTCTGGCGGCTGTAGCTCACGGAGGCGTCGAAACTCTCCGTCATCGACCGGTTCAGGTTCATGCTCCGCGCGTCCACCGAAACGATGGGCCCGAAGGGATTGGAATCGCCGGCCGCCGGCATCTCGCGCACCACCCGCCCGGGCAGAAAATCCTCGAAGTTCACCACGTTTTGCAGGCTGAGCGTCGCGATGTTGTCGGTCTTGCGAATCCGCGAATGATCCAGTGAGACGCGCAGGCCGGGGAATCTTCTCGGTTCCCAGATCACGCCGAGGCTCCGTTCGCGGCCCCACTCGGGCTTGATGTCGGGATTGGATCCGGAAGCGGCGGCGACCGTCACCGACGCGTTGCCCCGTTTCGGATCCGTGATGCGGGCGGAGGTGGAGGAGGTGAGCGACGGAGCCGACTGGTTGTAGGACGGCGGGCGGAAAGCCACGCTGTAGGCGCCGCGCACCAGCAGATCCTGGAACGGGCGGTAACGCACCCCGTAGGTCGGGGTCGAGGCGGCGTAACGGGAGCGGGAGCGCGGGATCTCGCCGACGCCCGAGTAGAGCGCGATCGCGGAGGCGACCTTGAAACGCTCCTCGCGCACCGCGGCCTGGAAATCGAGTTGCCGCAGCAGCGGCCAGTTCCGGCGCGCCCCCGCCAGCGGCACCCAGGCCTCCGCGTACATCGCGTCGGTGCCGCGGCTCCGCGAGGGAATCATCACCCAGGTGTTCGGCGGGGTGTTGTAGACGTAGTTGATCACGTACGTCGGGAGGACCTCCTTCCGGTAGCTGAACGTCCCGGCAAGTTTCACGGGGCCCGCCGGGAGGGACCAGAGGGGGCCGGCGGTCCGGAGCGCGTACTCCTCAAGCGTGTTCTTCGAGCCGACCGTGATCGTGCCGAGGTACGGGGTCAGGTTCAGCGGGAACGCCACCGTGTCTCGGAACGGGTTCAGCACGCCGTTGTTGAAGTCGGCGTTCATCACGTTCGTGTTCAGCGCGACCTGCGACTGGCTCGTGCGCGTGTTGTTCCAGGTGTAGTCCGCGTGCGCCCGCCAGTCGCCGGGGAGGTTGACCACCACGCCCGCGAGCGCGCGCAGGCTCGTCACCCGGATCGCGAAGTCCCCCACCGCCCCGGGGGGATCGGAGGGGATGGACAGCCGCACCGCCTGACCGAAGGGATTGGTGGGCGCGGTGGCGGCAACGGTGAAATTCCCCGTGCTCGAGAAGGGGGTCTGCTCGCCGTTGAGGTTGTAGTTCGTGCTGCGCCGGTATTCCGCGAAGGCCTCGAGCCACGGCCGGAACTGCCGCGACACCTTGATCTGCTGGGCCGTCACCGTGCTCGGGGATCCGATCATGTAGAGCAGGGCGCCGGATTGGTGCGTGGGCGCCGGGTCCTCGTTGTAGGTCCCCGCCCTTCCCTGCAGGGCGGCCAGCGTCGCGGCTCGATCGCCGCCGGCGAACCCGACCGGAACCGAGGTGTAACTCGCCGAGCCCGGACCGAAGAGCGGCGTGTTGTTGTTGCTACGGATGTTCGGAGTGGCGCCCAGCGGCTGCGAGTTGGGCGGAAGGAAGGAAGCCGGGCTGTTCCGCCGCGCCAGTTCCGAACCCCGCCGCACGAAATCCCTGTCCTGCACCCGCGGCACCGCCGTGTCGGAATAACTGCCGGTCACCATGATCTGCGTCCGGCCGTTCTCCAGGGAAAATCCGGCCGCGATGTTGGCGGTGCGCACCGGCGAGTCCTTGGCGAAGGTGTTATTGTACGAGGTCGTCACCTGCACCCCGGCGTAATTGCGACGAAGCACGACGTTGATCACCCCGCCCACCGCGCTGGCACCGTAGATGCCGGAGGCCGACGACGGCAGCACCTCGATCCGATCGATCGCGGCCAGCGGTACACCGTTGATGTCAGACTGGTAGCTCGCCGAGAGGATGGCGTAGTCCGCGGGCCGGCGGCCATCGATCAAAACCAGCGTGTGGTCCGTGCCGAGTCCGCGGAGATTGAAGGAGCTCAGGTTGCCGTTGTTGGGGCCGAAATTATTCGGCGACTCCGTGGCGTCCATCGTCAGGCGCTGCCGCAGGAACGACTCCACGCTGGTGGCGCCGGATTGTTCGATCGCGCGCCGTTCGAAGATCAGGTATGGCTGCGCATCGTTGATCGTGCGCGGCAGATCGACGTTGGCGCTTTGGAAAGGCCGGACCCGGTCGCTCGAGACCTGGTAGGGATCGAGCATCGTCGCCGCGTCGGCACTGACCACCTGGGGCGCCAGCTTTCTTCCATCAACCGCGCGGCGCATGTTCTGCTGGGCCAATGCTAGCACCTCTCCCGCTCGGACCGGAACGTCCGCGATATGCAGCGGCTGATACCCGTCCGCGGTGGCGATCAGCAGCCGCCTGCCCGGCCTGACGGCCGTGAGGAAAAACTCCCCGAACCGGTCCGTGCGCGCGGCGACACCGGTCTCGGCCTCGGTCACGAGCACGCCTTCCGCCGGCCGGCCGTCACCCAGGCCGAGCTTACCGCGAACGGACCCCGTTTCGGCGGACGGAACCGCCGCCGGCCCCGCCAAGGCCGGCGGCCTTCCCCCGGGGGAGGCCGCGAAGGTGGAGACCGCGAGGCCAAGCAAAACGACGGCCCTCGCCAGCGTTGGCGGTGGAAACGTGGATTTCATCGGGCGGGGATCGAATGAACCGCAATCAAGTCGGCGAAGACTGCAGTGGGAAGATCAATCCGGAAGCCGGTGTAGCCTCGTGGAACGGCGACCGAACATCCCGTCGCCGCGCGGAGCTACCTCGTCGCCTCCGGACGCAGGCTCTCCGCCATTTCCAGCAGGGCGCCGAGCATGAGGTCGGCCGCCTTCGGCTCGAGGTAATTGGTGCCCGGCCAAGTCTCGTAACCCCCGAGCTCGAAATGCCGCGGCGGGGGCAGGTAGCCGAAATAGGCGTGGTTGAGCTCGATCAGGAACGAGCGCGCGAACGGGCTGCGCTTCTTGAATTCGAGTCCCGTTTCCGCGAACGCCTCGCCCGGCATCGTGCCGATCGCGATGTCGCCG
>JBEGJD010000175.1:0-8377 GCA_041184765.1 Verrucomicrobiota bacterium
GTTGAGACCGGGGGACGCTCGGAGCGGGACGTCGATCCACGCCCGGCCCTCTAGCACGAGCACATCGGCGCCGAAATTCGGATCGAAGTACTTTCGCGGAGGCGACGTTTCCACTGGCCCGGCGAGGGCGAAGGGGGCCCCGCGACCCGCCGCAAGAGTTGTGGGGCTCGGCCCCGGTCCATTGCTTCCCGCGGAGGGCACGGTCCCGAAAATGTGGTAGTTCCGGGCGATCTCCAACGTGAGCCGCAGCCGCGCGGTACCATCGGCGGCCGCTGGTACGGTTTCAGGCGCAGTGACGCGCACCGGCCGCTCCGCGGCCCAAGCGGACACGGCTAACGCTGCGGTCGCACCCAGCCAGCGAGGGAAGCTGCTCCGGTAAAAACGGCGCGAAGCGATTCTCATCCGGATTTGCCCGGCAGGTGTTTCTCCAGGAGCTCGGCGAGCCTGGCGCCGCGCGCTTCCCGGGAAAGCACCCGGCCATCCGGCCCGATCAGGATGCAGGTCGGGTAGACATTAACCTGGATGATCTCCTGGGCGAAACGCTCGATGCTGCGTTGGGTCGCCTGGAGCCATTGGTGGCCCGCCTTGGCGATGAAAGCCGAGGCCTTGCGATCGACCTCCGCGTACTCCTCGTCCGTCAAACGGCCCGCAGTGCGCTCCATGTTCATCCCGATCACCTCGAAACCCCGCGGGGCGAACTTCTCGTAGAGGGGGTCCAGGTGTTTCATCTCCTCGATGCAGGGCCCGCACCAGGTGCCCCAGAAATCCAGCAGCACGACCTTGCCGCGGAAGTCGGCGAGCCGGCGCGTCTGACCCTTGAAATCGACGAAGGTGAAGTCCGGCATGAGCTGGCCGGGTAACGCGTCGAAACGCGTGTAATCGGCTGCCGTGCGTTCCTGAAGTACCAATTCGCCCGTGGCCACATCGGCACGAATCACGGCGAGGTACCGCTCACCCACCCGGAAGATCGGCACGCGACCCGACCCGTTCACCGCCTCGCCTTTCTCGGCCTCGAAACGACCGTTGAAATCGGCGTCGGCTGAAACCCGCTGGTTCGGCGGATCGATCGCGGAGTCGGCCGGCTTCGGCGCAAACATGAGCTTCAGGGAGCGACCGTCGATCGCGACCGAGCCCGAGAAGGCGATGTTGAAGTTGTGGACGATGGACGCGACGTGGGTCGGATCGGGCGTGGCCGGGGTCGGAGCCGGAGCTTCCCCGCTGCTGGACCGCCGCGGAAGCGCCTTGACCCCGTAGGATAGACGCAGGGGAAACGCGCGATAGATGCCGTTGTCCCACGGCAGATCGATCGCCACGTCCTTCTCTGGTTCCCCGATGGGAAACGATTCGTCGGCTCCGAAACGCCCATCGCGATTACGGTCGAGCCAGAGAGTTTTGGCGCCGTCCCGCGCGGCGACAATGGCGAGCAGGAACTCCTTGCCCTTGATGGAAAACGGGCGGGCAAAAGCCCACATCTTCGCTCCGACCGGGAGCGGCGAAGGGAGCGCCGCAACCAGTTCCGGCGAAGCAGGACCAACCGGTGAAAGGGACCGCGTGCCTGGCTGTACCTCAGGATCGAGTCGGCCACGGAACTCGTCGCCGGGCGCAGCGAGAGCGGAAAGCGTCAGGGCCAGCGCCGGCATGAAGGGGAGGATTCGATTCACGCGCATGGGGAAAGGGTGGAACTAACCGCGGGTGGGCAGCAGCGCCTCGATCTGCAGTTCCAATTCATGCTGCGCGGCGAGGGTGCTCACGGGCGGGGGCTCGTAGAAAGATTTCCCGTCGGGGCCGACGAGGATGTTCATGGGATAACCCCGGACCTTGTAGGCTTTCACCACGTCATCGGTGCCGCGCAGCGGCAGGAAGCCGAGCCCCCATCCCTGCAGCAATGGCAGAACCATGTGTTCCTCGGGGGCGTGGCCGTTGATCGCGAGAATTTCGAAGCCCAGCGCGCGATACTTCTCCAGCACCGCCTGGAGGAATGGGAATTCGCCGCGGCAGGGACCGCAAAGGGGGTACCAGAAGTTCACGAGCACGACGCGGCCGCGATAATCCGCCAGCGACACCGGTTTCCCGGTCGCGAGGTTCGTTAGCATGAAATCCTCGGCCGGACGCGCCCGACGCGCCCGGTCCGCGGCGAGCTCAGTCGCGACGGTTGCGGTGTTTTTACCTAGCAGACTTCCATGTTTATCGAGCGCCGCGAGGGTTTCATCCGTCGGACGCATGGCCACGGCCGCGAGCAGACCGGCGTAAGCCTCCTCGCCTCGGCCGAGTGCGGAGCGGGCGCGCGCCAGCGCCAGATCGAGGAAGCGGCGGTCCGCGCCGTAACGCGGGAGTGTGATCTTCTCGAGCGCCGCCAGAGCCTCCGCCGCCCTACCCTCGCGTAGCGCCGGCTCCATCCCAGAGACGGCCCGCGCGTAGTCAGCAAGCACTCCCCATTCCTTCACCTCGGGGAAATCCTTCCGCATCTCCTCCGCCAGCGTGAGGGCGCGCGCCGGATCACGGCGCTGATAGATCGCGAAAAGGCCCGTGAGCGAGCGCGCCGAGGCTTTCCGGAAACGTTCCCGCAGCAATTCGTGGACTCGCAGGGCCTGGTCCTCGGTGCGAGCGCGGGATGCGAGATAGCCGATGATGGAGGCCGCCTCGTCGGGGAAACGCCGCGCCATCTCGAGTCCGGCCGCCAGCGCGGCGTCCATGCCTATCCCCAGCTGCGCGCCTACGTGATGGCGCCAGAAAGTCACGCCGTCCGGATCGGCATCGACCGCCCGGCGGAAGAACCGGCGACTGAGTTCCAAGTCGCCGCGGATCTCGGCGTGGATCGCGAGCGAGTCGAAGGCGTCGCCACACGCGGGGTCGATCGCGGCGGCCTCCTCGAAGAGGCGCCGCGAACGGTCGGGATCGGAATACATGAACAGCTTGCCGAGCGCGTAGCGGTGGGCCGCGCGGCGTGGTTCCACCGCCGCCCGCCCCTCGTACCAGGCCTGCAGGTCCGAACGCGATTTTTCCCCCGCCGCCTTCTTCTCCTCGTCCGTCCCGGTGCGCGTCGCGGCCACCCCCGCGTACAGCACGTAGTACTGGTGCGCCTCGTAGTAATCCGGATCGAGCTCGATGGCGCGGCGCAGCCCGGCGACCGCCGCGGTGATGTCGGACGCGAAAAGCTTCCGCGCGTCCGCGAAGGCGGCGCGCGCGGCGGCGCGATCCTCCGCGGAGGCGGGCGCGCCGTGCACGGCCGCCGCGAGCGCGGCCAGGGAGATTAAGCCGCGGACGGCCGTGAGGCGGGTGATCATCGGGACGGAGGAGGAGTTTACCGCGACGTCCCGTTCAGAACTTCTTCCGCAAGGTGAGACCGTAGCGGGCCATGCGCGGGTCGGTCACGCCGAAGCCGGCGTTGCCCTGCCGGTGGGGTGGCTCGCGGTTGAACACATTATTCACGGTCAGCGAGAGCTTGGTGTCGGCCAGGGGGGTCCGCCAAAGGCCGGCGATCCCGTCGCGACGCGCGCCCGCCGGGCCGCCGAAGTCATAGGACGCATGGACATTCCACTCGATGACACTGGCCAGCAGCGTCTGCGTCCGCGCGGCCTGCACCCAGGAGTTTTCCTGGTAGAAGCCGCTGACGCCACCACTATAGGCCCCGCGGGTTAGGAAGGCCTGCCATGAAAGACGCGTGGGCCGCAGGTGGAGGGAGGTCACGGGCGCGGCGCCGGGAATGCGGATCGAGTCCACGCGGCGGTACTCGGTGGCCGCGACGCGGGCGCTGAGATTGCCCCAGGGCGTGGGCCGCTGGAGGTTCAGCTGATAGTCATAGGTCTCGACGATCTGGCGCGAGATGTTGGTGGAACGGGTATCGACCCCGATGACCCGGCCCGGCTGGGCGCCCGCGGTGTCGCGGATCAGCCGCTCGGGGAAGAGGTCGGACCACTCCTGCAGCGTCGAGAGGCCCGCGATCTGATCGCGGTAATTCAGCTTCACATGGTCGACCGAGATGGAGAGGCCGCGCGTGAGGCGGAAGGGAAGCTCGAAAACCACGCCTACGTTGTCGGAGACCGCGGTCTCGGGCCGGAGGTCGAGATTGCCGCCGATCCGGGTCTGGACGATGCCAGTGACGAGCTCGTTGCGCACGCGGTCGATGAAGCCCGTCGTGTTGGCGTTGGTGCTCTGGGTGACGGGGCGATACAATGCCTGGATGCCCGGGGCGCGGAACGAGTGGTTGCGTGTGGCGCGGAACAGCAGCCATTTGAACGGCCGCAGCTGGGCGCCGTAACGGGGGCTGTTATCCCCGCCGACATCCGAGTAATCGTCGCGACGAATCGCGCCGGTGAGATCGAAACGTTGCACCAAAGGCACGCGTTGCGCGGCGCCGATGACGGGAACGCGGGTCTCGGCGTACGCGGAGTTCAGCGTGCGGCGGAAACCACCGAGCAGGCTAAGATTGATGGTGGGCAGATCGGGAATCGACTGGGAGGTGGCGATTTTCTCGGTGGTGCTCTCGGCGCCCGCCGCGAACTGCACCGGACCGGCCGGCAGCCGGAGCCACGGCAAGGGGCCGTCGGCGGAAGCCGACCACGTCACGGTGTCGGTGCGGTC
Organism: Verrucomicrobiota bacterium; assembly: GCA_041184765.1. Classification (GTDB taxonomy): domain Bacteria; phylum Verrucomicrobiota; class Verrucomicrobiia; order Opitutales; family Opitutaceae; genus ER46. The sequence goes on from JBEGJD010000175.1 coordinate 4,582, forward strand.
GGTCGCGTTGCCGGGTCGCAGCATGGACCGCAGCAGGGCCAGGTCGTTGGGCTGGGCGGAGCGACTGTCGTAGAAGAGCACCAGACGCTGCGCGGCGATGAGCGGCGCGGAGACGTTGGTGTCGAGCACGGGGTCGAGCGCGCTCTCGTTGACGAGACGCGAACGGTTCCAGCTGGATCCGAGCTCGTAGCGCCAGCCGTCGCCGAAGCGGCCGGTGAGCGTACCGGCGAAGTTGAGGTTGGAGTTGGTGGTGAACTTCTCGCCCTGGATGGAACCAAGCTCCCAGAAGGTTTTGTTGAGCCGCACCTGCACTCCGAACGGGTTGCCGGGGTAGTTCGCCGGCACGACGATGCTGTTCCGGAAGTTCACCGGCATGCCCTCGATATGAGTGCGGGTCTCGTTGTAGCCGCCGCTCAGGCTCAGCCGGGCGCCGCCCTTGAGGTCATAACCGCCGCGGAAACCGATGGTGCGGGTGAACTGGGGGGAGATGAGGTTCACGTAGCGCGCACGGTCACCGGTGTACGCGGGCACGCCGAGGGAATCGCCCGCAACAGTGACATAGGCGGAGGCAGGCTGAGCGGCGGCACCGGCTCCGTCGGGTATCACGGCGTATGGGGTCGTGCGACCGGGCAGATTGCCCGAAGAGGCCTGCACGATACCTGCGCCGACGGCGAAGCCGCCCGCGCCGAAGGACGGCCCCGTTGAGGCCAGGCTGCTGGTACCGCCCAACTTGCTCCAGTCATCCGTCGAAGAAAAGGTGCGGTCCACCGCCGCGAAAGCGTGACGCTGCTGGTAGGAAGCCGTGAGGGAAAGGGAGAGTGGTCCGCGCGTCAGGCTGTGGTTGAGGTTCACGCCCTTCACGGCGGTATCCGAGGAGAACGTGTTCTCGTACGAGAAAGTGACCTCGGTGCCGGTGTAGTTCTTGCGCAGGATGATGTTCACCACGCCACCCAGCGCGTCGGAACCGTAGATCGCCGAGGCGCCGTCGGTTAGCACCTCGACGCGCTCGATGGCGGAAACCGGGATACCGGTGAGATCGTAGCCGTCGGAACCGCGAATGTTGCCCGAGCGGGACAGCCGGCGACCGTCGACCAGAACAAGGGTGTTGGCCGCGCCGAGTCCGCGGAGGTTGATGTTGGTGCGCTGGGTGAGCACGCTCGCGAGCGATCCGTCGGAAACCTGGCTCTGACCTTGATGCTGGCCGCCGAAGCCGACGCCGTCGTAGGAGCCCTGTGAGAACGCCTGCGGGATCAGGCGCGAAATCTCACCCATGGAGGTGAGACCGAGGGCCTCGATCTCGACCCGGTCGAATTTGATCACGGGGCTGAAGTCAGCCTCGCCCACCAGCCCGCGGATGCGGGTACCGGTGACCTCGAAGGACTCGAGTTGCTGCGCGGCCCCGCCGGCCGCGGGAGCGGAGGTCTGGGCCGCCGCGGAGGCGGCAAGGGCCAGCGCTCCCAGGAGGGCACGGGTTAATCGTGACGGGATATCGGTGTTCATGGTGGTGGGTCGGGCGTGGGGAAGGGACTTTGTGGACGGTAGGCGGGCAGCCGTGACTGCCAACGGGAAATCGCGTCGCAAGCGCCGCCATCGACATGCGGAAAGGCGGAGGCATCCTACAACTACGTTGCGAACCGAAACCCAGCCGCCGCTCCCGATTGATTTGTTCCACCTCGATCCCGGGGTGGCGTTCCTTAACCACGGGTCTTTCGGCGCGACGCCGCGCGCGGTGCTGGCGGAGGCGCAGCGCTGGCAGGTGGAGATGGAGCGCCAGCCGGTCGCGTTCCTGCAAAGGCGGTTTGTCGAACTGATGGAAGGCGCCCGGCGCCCGCTCGCAGCCGCGGTAAACGCCGACCCGCGCGACCTCGTTCTCTTCCCCAACGCCACCGTCGCGCTCAACCTCGTCGCCCGCAGCCTGGACCTGCACCCGGGGGACGAAGTGCTGGCGTCGGAGCACGAGTACGGCGCGATGGACCGCATGTGGCGGCGGCTTTGCCCAGCCGCCGGAGCCGTCTACCGGACGGCGCCTGCGCCAATCACGGACCACGCGGCGTTCGCCGAAGTGCTGTGGTCGGCGGTGACGCCCCGCACCCGCGCGCTGTTCATCAGCCATGTCACGTCACCGACGGCGCTCATCCTTCCGGTTGCAGAGCTGTGCCGCCGGGCACGCGAGCGGGGAATCATCACGATCGTCGACGGAGCCCACGCGCCGGGGCAGATTCCGGTCGATCTCGCGGCGATCGGCGCCGATTTCTACGCGGCCAACGCGCACAAATGGCTCTGCGCCCCTAAGGGTTCGGCCTTTCTCCACGCGCGGCCCGAGGCGCAACGACGGCTCAACCCGCTGGCGATCAGCTGGGGCGACGCCGGCTTCGCCGTGACGGGCAGTGCGTTTCTCGACGAGCTGCAGTGGACCGGCACGCGCGATCTTTCGGCGTGGCTCGCCATCCCGGCCGCGCTGCGGTTCTGGGAGGAGAACGGCGGCGAGACGGTGCGCGCCCGCTGCCGCGAACTCGCGCGGGAGTCGCGGCGGGAACTTTCTCGGCTTACGGGCACGGAGCCGCTGTGCCCGGACTCGCCGGAATGGTTCGCCCAGATGTTCGCGGTGCCGCTGCCGCCCTGCGACGGCCCGCGGCTCCAGGCGGAACTGCTCGCGCGACACCAGGTGGAAGTGCCCGTCACCCGCTGGCACGACGGGGCGTTGCTGCGGGTTTCCGTGCAGGGCTACAACGGCCCCCGGGATCTGGCTCGCCTGGCGGCGGCCCTCGCCGATTGCCTCCCGCGCGCCCGCCGATGAAACGCCCCGTCAAATCCGCCACCCCCGCCAGGCGCGTCACGCTCGTCGCGATCGCGGGCGGCAGCGGGTCGGGCAAGACGTGGCTGGCGGACGCGCTCCGCCGGCGTTTGCGCGGCTCGGCGGCCCTGCTTTCCATCGACGATTTCTACCGCGACCTTTCGCACCTGCCCCCCGCCCGGCGCGCGCGGGTCAACTTCGACTCCCCCGCGGCGATCGACTGGGCGGCCTTCGAATCGGCGCTGCGCGCCATCGCGGACGGCGGCGCACCGGAATTGCCGCTCTACGATTTCTCCCGCCACACCCGCGCCGAGCAAGTTCGGCGCTGGCAGCCGCGGAGCATCGTGATCATTGAGGGCCTATGGCCGTGGGTGCGCGGGCGCCTGCGTGGATTGTTCACGCTGCGACTCTACCGCGCGGCGGAAACGGAGCTGCGGTTCGCCCGCCGGCTGCGGCGCGATGTGCGTGAGCGCGGCCGCCAGCCGGCCGACATCACACGACAGTGGCGCGCGCAGGTTGAACCGATGTTCGCCCGCCACGTCGCGCCGCAGCGCCGCCACGCCCACGCGGTGCTCGGCGCGAAGCTCACCGCCAACGAGATCGACCGTTGGGCTCGCCGGATTCGCGAACTGCACAGCGATACCGGCGGGTGATAAACCTGGAATCTCCCCGCTCAGCGAGCGAACTGGCGAAGCCACTCAAGGTGACGGCGCTTGAGGTCGGCGTAGATTGCGGGCTCCGTGGACGCGAGGTCGCGCGTTTCGCCGAGATCGGCGTCGAGGTCGTACAGCTGGAACACGGTCTGCTCGGCCTGTCGCGCCGCCAGGTCGAAGCGGCCGTGGTGGTTGTCGATCTGACCGACGAGTTTCCACTTACCACGAAGCGCGCCGCACTGGCCGTAGAGATCCCAGAACTGGTAACGGTCCGGCAATGGGTCCCGCGCCCCGGAGCGGAGATGCGGCAGCAGGCTCACGCCCTGCACAGGGAAACGACCGTTGCGCG
>JBEGJD010000176.1:0-2870 GCA_041184765.1 Verrucomicrobiota bacterium
GTCGATCACCTGGCGTTCGGCGAGGAGCGCTGAGCGAAGTTCGGCCCGGTTGATCGCCTGCACCGAGGAGCGCTGGGCGATGGCTTGGTCGGCGGCGACGCCCGCGGAGTGGCCGAGGATCATGAAGACGGGTTCCATGCGGATGGAGCCGTAGGCCACGTGCGTGGCGGAGATGCACACGGGCACGAGCAGATTGGTGCACTCCTCGCGACGCGGGGTCAGCGCGTCGTAGGCGATACTGTACGCGTGTTTCACGCCTAGGCCGATTGTGCCTTCGGTGCGCACGTGGCCGTTCTCGTCGACGTAGCGCCGCACGTTGTGGGAATCCATCGCGTAGCCGCCCATGCCGACCGGGTCGGGCACCGGCAGGGTGCCGTCACAGTGACGCTGGGTCATGACGAGCGCGCCGTGCATCCGGCGCGCCTCGCGCACGTAGAGTTGGTGAGGCCAATGCCCGGTGTCGGTGAACTCGTCCTTCGGGTAGCCCCAGTCCTTCATCGGCGCGCGGTACTTCTCGGGCACGCGCGGGTCGCTCGCGAAGAACCAGATCAATCCCTTCTGCCACGCGATGTGGTCGCGGATAATCCGCTCGCGAGTGGCGTAGTCGGCGTCGGGATAGTCGTAATTGCCCGCGACGAGGTTGAAGCCGACGGGGTCCTTGTTGTTCGAGTCGCTCTTCCGGTTCGGCATGATCACGACCGGCTCGGGCCGTGTGAGGTTGTTGCCAAGGACGGGATGCTCGATGTCGCCGGCCGTGGGGTACTCGGGCAGCATGCGGGTGCTGTTGAGGTAGCGCGCAACGAGCTCGTATTTCGCGGGATCGTAGTCCGCGGGACGCGAGAACGGCACGCGGTTGCGTGGCTCGTTCGTGAGGCACAGGCGGTAGCAGTACGCCTGCACGCGCGCGTCGCCCACGCCGACCTCGCCCGGCCCGCCGGGCTGCACGCCGAAGATCAGGCCGCTCGCCGGGTCGCCGGGCCGCACGTACGGATCGACGGCGCGGCGGAAGTCATGCGCCGAGGCGACCTTCTGGCGCCGCAGGAGGAATGGCTGGTTGCCGTTGTGCGTCTCGCCGAAGGCGGAGTTCGCCTCGCGCCCGACCAGGTATTTGACCCCCGCCTTGGCCATGAGGTCGCCCTCGTAGGTGGCGTCGATGAAGACCCGCCCGCGGAAGCGCTGACCCGACTCCATGGTGATCGCGGTGATGTCCGATCCGCTCTTCTCCACGCCGGTCCGCAGGTCGAGTCTCTCGCCGCGAACCACCTCGACGCGAGCCTCGCGCAGCATCTCCTCGTAGATCCGCTCCGCCACGTGCGGCTCGAAGTAGAACATCACGTCCTCCCGCGGATCGTGCTGGTTGCTGCGGAAATCCTCCGGTCGGCTGAATTTCCAAGCGGCGGGATCGGCGTAGTGCTTTTTCACCCGCTGGTAGAACTCCCGCGAGATTCCGCCGATGGCGTTCTTCTTGCCGATGTCGGTCGCCCCGAGTCCGCCGCTGGTGAGCCCGCCGACGTGGCGGCCCGGTTCGATGAGGACGACGCGGCGCCCCCGGCGCGCGGCCGCGACCGCCGCGGCCACTCCACCGGAAGTTGCGCCGTAAACGACCACGTCAGTGTCGGCGGTTGAAGCCGCCCGGCCGGCTGCACGCGTCGCGGTGGCGAGCACGGCCGCGGACACGGTGCGGTGGAGGAATTGGCGGCGAGTGGGGACGAGGGAATGCACGACGGTCAATGGGTCGAAGCGGGTGGGTTTCAGCGGGCGGACAGTTGCGCGGTGACGCTGCGGACGACCTCGGCGGCGAGGAGCGCGGAGCCCTCGGCCGTGTAGTGGACGTCGTTCGGGCGGCCGACGCGGGCGAAATGCGGGGTGATGGCGGCGTTGAGGTCGTTGGTGGCGACGCCGAGTTCCTTCATCACGCGTGCGGCGATGGCGTTGTACTTTTCGACGCTGTCGAAACGGCGATTGGGCGCGAGGTTGCCTCCGTTGGGCACGGGGGTCGTCGTGGCCCAGATCAATTTCGCGCCGGTCGCGCGGAGGCGGCGGACGAGTTCGCGGAGGTTTTTTTCGTAGACGTCGGGCGGCGCATGGCGGACGCCCTCGGGCGGGAGCTTCGCGTCATGGAGTCCCCAGTTAAAATGGATCACGTCCCACTTTCCGGCACCGAGCCAAGCGTCGAGCTTGGAGAGCGTGTAGCCGGTGGAGCTGCAATTGCCCGGTGGACGATGGACGTTGGCCTTGCCCTTCAGGGCCTCGCGCACCGGCAGCGTGTAGCCGATCGAGATGGAGTCGCCGATCAGGAGCACGCGCGGCAGCCCGGGAACGTCGACGATCGGCGCCAGCGCGGGATCAGGGGCGGGCTTGGCCTTGGTCTCCGCGGCGAGGGCGGGCGTGGAAAGGCCAAGCGCGGCGGTGAGGAAAAATGCCGGGAGCAGTCGGATCAGTGCTGCGAGATGCGATCGGGGGGAGGGGTGTTGGAGCATGGGGTACTCAATCTATATCCGAACCTCCCGGCGGAATTGGACATTTTTTCTCCAACGGTGCGGGTTCTTATCCAAGTGAAGGGAAACCACCAAACACACCGAAGTCACGAAACCGGGCTGGGTGGTCCACGGAACACGCTGAACTCGCGGAACGGGGAAACTTAGCGATTGGCGTAGTCCAGTGTAGCCGCGGCTGACGCCGCGGATCAATCCGGCGTGCATTCCTTCCGGAGGATGATGAGGGACAGGGGAATTCCGGAAGGAGATTCGAAAAATCCGAGGGGGCGCCCTCGGCTACAACCGAGGATCCTACCGAAAGAACGCATTTCTCCGTTCCCTCCGTTGCCTCCTGTGAGGTGGCCAGGAGGTTCGATCGTGACTGCGCTTCAG
>JBEGJD010000177.1:0-10103 GCA_041184765.1 Verrucomicrobiota bacterium
GCCAGCAACCGGAGCGGGCCTAGGTACATCCCGCTCGGCGCCGCCGCCAGCGCCCGCAGCGCGCGATGGGTTTTGCCGGAGTTGGTCGGACCGAGCCACGCCACCACGCGCCGGCGCAGCGAGCGCGCGGCCGGGAAACATTGCAGGTAATCGAGAAAGCCGGGGTTGCGCTCCGCCAGACCGGCGATGAGCGAGCGGTCGGCCGCGTGCGCGCACGCGAGCCGGATGCGGTGGTGGAAATCGCGACGATCATCAAGCCGCGGCGGGTTCCCCGCGAACGCATGCGCGACATCCTCCGCCCCCAACACCGTCCAGCCTTCATGCCCGGGCGGGCTCGCGCGCAACCTCCGCTCCACCTCCCGCGCCGCCGGATGCCGCCGCGCGAGCAAACCGGCAGCCGCCCCCGCGGCGCCCGACCGGCTAAGGTCGGCCGCCAATTGCACGAGTGGCAGCGCCACTGCCGCGCGGACCGGCGCCGCGATGCCTTCGCGCAACTCAACGGCCGCCGGCACCTCGAGCGTCACCTCGTCGGCGTTGTCGCGGTAGCCACCGAACACCACACGGGCGTCGGCTTCCGTCAGCCGACCGGCTGCGAACCGCGCAAAGGCCGCACGTACGCCGTGCAGCCGCGCCCGCGGACCCGCCGGCTCGGCGAGAAAGGCGCGTCCCGTCTCCGTCTCGTCGAGCCCCAGCTCAACCAGCAGCGCACGACGCGCCGTGTGGATGATTTCACCGTGGGAGGCCGGCGGCCCGTCGGGATGTCGCGACATGCGGATGCACGGGATTGAGTGGCCCGGGGACGTCTTCGGCAATGTCCGGCGTGCGCGGCGTTGACGCGCCACACGTCGCCGCGCACCAACGCCGGATGCGACTACCCCGCGTCTTACCTACCCTGCTGCTCGTGCTCACCGCGTTCGCCGCAAACGGCTCCCGTGCCGCGTCCACCTCCATCACCTACCCGGCCGGTCCGGGCCCCGGCGCCGGCCGTCACCTCGTTTTCCTCACCGGCGACGAGGAGTACCGCGGTGAGGAGGGGCTGCCGATGCTCGCGAAGATCCTCAGCCAGCGCCATGGCTTCCGTTGCACCGTGCTGTTCGCGCTCGATCCGGACGGCACGATCAATCCCGACAACAACGCCAGCGTGCCGGGTTCCGAGGCGCTCGACACCGCCGACGGCATCGTGATGGCGCTTCGTTTCCGCCAGTGGCCGGATGCGGCGATGCGCCGCCTTGCGGCCGCGGTGGACCGCGGCGTACCGATCACCGCCCTTCGCACGAGCACGCACGCGTTCCGCTTTCCCGCCGGGCATCCGACTGCGTACCGATATTTCAACGATTTCGGCCGGAACGTGCTCGGCGAAAACTGGGTGAGCCATTGGGGCGCCAACCGCCGCGGAGCCACCAAGGGCATCGTCGAGCCCGGCGCGGAGAACGACCCGCTGCTTCGCGGCGTCGGCCTGATCTTCGGCGACTCGGGCGTATACGAGACACATCCGGTCGCGGACGCGCGGATCCTCGTGCGCGGACAGGTGCTCGCCGGCATGCGTCCCGACGATCCGCCCGACACCAAGCAGCGGAAGGTGCGCAAGGCCGACAACATCGAGCAGGGCATCAACGACCCGATGATGCCGATCGCGTGGACGCGCGTGAACCGGAACGCCAACGGCACCACCAACCGCGTTTTCTGCACGACGATGGGCGCGGCCACCGATCTCGCCAACGAAGGCCTGCGCCGGCTGGTGGTGAACGCGGTACTCGGGGGTTTTGGCATCGAGATCCCGGCGCGCACGGATGTCCGCTACGTCGATCCGTACGAGCCGGCACCCTATGCCTTCAAAGGATTCCGCCTGGGCCTTACGCCAGACGACCACGCCCTCGGCAAGACACTCCCCGCGGGCCTACCCCGTACGGCGCCGGTGCCGAAAAAGAAATGACCGCCGGGCCGCTGAATCGGCCCGGAAAAGGTTCAGTTCTTCGCCGGTGGAGGCTGGGCCGGCGCGGAAACCGCGGCGGGCTGCCAGAAGTAGCGTCCGGACTTCTGCTGCTTCCAGCGCGTGAACGCGGACGCCGCGGCAAGCGCGAGCACGATGACCCAGAACAGCGTGCGACGGCGGCGGCTCGCGGCCTCGCGGTCCTCGTAGGGATCATCGAGTGACCGGCGCGCGCCGACGGGCAGCGCGGCCACGTCGGTAAGGGCGGACCCGAGCGGGATATTGATCCGTACGCGACCGTTCACCGCCCAGCCGTTGCCCTCGAGGATCGGACCCAGGGTGCGCTGGCGGAGCTTCAGCCAGGCGATGAGCATGGAGGGTCCAGAGATGAGGAGCATGATGCCGACGAGCCCGAAGGGCATCCAGAAGCCGAGACTCACGAAGTTGGAGAAGATCGCGGCGAGGAAGCCGCCGATCGATCCGAGGGCGACTCCGATTCCGGTGATGAGCGCGAGGTCGAACTTCTTCGGCTCGGCCGGCTTCGCCTTGTCGGCATTGGCCGTCTTCTCGGCCGCGGCGGCGACCTTGGCGCCGGACTCCGCCTCGGCGGCGGCGGCGCGCTTGGCGATCTGCTCCTCGATCAGCCGCACGAACTTCTTGTAGGGAGCCCAGAAGGCCTGGCGCACGCTGATCGGATTATCGATGACGCTGGTCACGACCGCGTCCCAATCACGGCCCTGGCGATCGTAGAAAATGCCGCGGCGACCGGCGCCGAGAAAGTCGCTGTCACCTTGCGTGAAAGCCGCCGCGATCGTGATGGGGGCCGCCCCCGCGCGGGTGCAGGCGCAGTAGGCGAGGTAGGTCTTGCTGGAGGCGGCGAGCGGGTTGGGTCCGTCGACGCGCACACAGAGCTCGGTCGAGCGGCCGTCGAGATAGAGCGTGCCCGCCTGAAAAACCGCCCAGCGGTCGCGCGAGTAGAAGTCGGCGAAGTTGACGAAGTTGCAGAGCAGCGAACGGAAGTCGCGGTGCAGCCGCGCCAGCTTTTCCACGGAGGAAATCGCCGCGAAGTGCGGCGCCGCGGAAAGATCCCGCTCGATCAGTACATCGAGCCGGCCCCGCGCGCCGGACGCGAGGATCGCCTTGGCGCGGGCGGCGCCGAGTTTTTCCACGCGGTTCGCGGGTTTGGCGGCAAGCCAAGCGCCGTAGGGAGCGAGGCGCGCCTGCACCGCCGACCAATCGGCCTCCGTGAGAGTCGCGCGGGAACCGCCGAGCAAAGGCTCGACGGCGGCAGAACGGAGCGAAGCCAGCGCCGCCGACCAGGCGGGGTTGACGTCTCCGGAAAGCGGCAGCGGGCGGCCGGCCTCGATCCGCGCCAGCGGGAAGCCCGACACCTCCTCGTTCGTGATCTTCAGGTCACGGGCGGCGAGCGCGAGGTACTCGTTCTCGGAACGGTTCAACGCCGCCAACGCCCGCGAGTCGTAAGCGGCGAGCCGGCAGCGGGCGAAATAATCGTCGACCTTCGCGCGCACCGCGGAAACCGCCGCGGCGGCCGCGCCGGTCGCCCCCCCGAGGGGGGAAGCCTCCGCTTCCTTGGCCGCCCACGCGCTGAACGCAGCGAGCTCATCATGGAAGGCCGAGATCTGCTCGCGCGTGACACCCGCGGCGCCTCCGCGATCCGCCGTGCCGCCCAGGCAGGCGATGATATCGACGATGACCTGCTTGGTATCCTCGTCCTCCGCAGCCTGCGGCATGATGACCCCGTCGCCGTTGTAGGGCGTGGCGGCCAGCAGCTTGGCGGCGTCGGCGGCCTCGGCGACCGTGATGGTGCCGGGCGCGGCGCGTCCGAGACGCGCGACGATCTCACGGGCGCAATCCGCGGCGGCACGGCCCTCAGGCGTGTCGGGATTGATGGCATCAACCGGCAGACCGTCGGTCCCGGCAAGCAGCGCGCCGGCGTCCTTCAGTCGCACGGCGGCCCACTTGATGGCGGCGATGATCTCGGGGACGCGCACGCGGCCGTCGCCATCGGTGTCGATGAGCGCGAGGGTCTTCTCGTCGAGTTCGAGTCCCTTCACCGGGCAGGAGAGCGCCACCCAAAGCTTCTGGTCGAGGTGCTCGAGGCCGAGGAGGTCGGCGCCGGAATTGAGGGCGACTTGGTCGAGGCCGCCGGTGCGGAAAAAGGTCCAACTATGCGAGGAAGAGGGTGCTGCCATGCACAAGAGTGTCGCCCGCGCGTGGGGCACCCGCAATCCCGGGCGTGGTCCCAAAAGCGCACAATCACCCCGGGGGGAACGGTGTGATCCGGCGTTCGGGAAGCACGGTGGAGATAACCCGGTCGGGCCGCGCGGTCTGGATGTCCACCAGCAAACCCAGCGGGAGGCCGGCGCTGCGGACGAAGACCCGGAGGCATCCCTCGCGCGTGCGACGGTCGTCACCCGCCGCCGCGAGATTCAGCGCGATGGTCTCGTCGGCGAGCAGATCCACGGCCACGCGGGTGTTCAGCCGCACGCCACGGTGACGCACCAGCCATTCCGCGCGCCGGCGCGAGCCGATGCCGGCCGAGTCCAACTCGAAGACGAGTGCCTCCTCGTAGAGCCGGCGCGGGGCCCCGGGCCCGAGTTCGCGGTGCAGATCGAGGCAGATGACCGTGAGCCGCGCGGTGAGCCGGTTGATCTCCAGCTGCGCGAGGGCGGTCGCACCGAAAGCATCACAGGAGATCATGTCAGTTTCCTCCCAGCAGACGGGTGAATTCATCCTCGCCGAGCACCGGCACGCCGCGCTTCCGCGCCTCGGCGAGTTTCGTGCCCGGATTCTCCCCGGCGACGAGATAGTCGGTGCCGCGCCCCACCGAGCCCGCGACCCGACCGCCCGCCGCCTCGATGCGCGCGGCCGCCTCCGCCCGCGTGAATCCGGCGAGCGCTCCGGTGAGCACGAAAGTTTTATCCTGCAACGCCCCCGCGGGGTTCGCTAAGTGCGCCGGTTTCACCCCTGCGCGCATCAGGGCAAGAAGCGGTTCCCGCAACCGCGGTTCCGCCTCCGCGATCGCCTCCCAGGTGCCGTGCCGGCGAACAAGATCGCGCGCCGCCGCCGCACCGATGCCAGACACCCCGAGCCCTGCGACAAAACGCCACGACTCCGCGGAGCGGGAGCGGGCGATCGCGGCCAGAATACGTTCGGCGGATTTTCCCGCCCCCGCGCCCGCCGCCACGAGATCCTCGCGCCGTAACGCGTAGAGGTCCGCCGACTCACGGACCGACCCGCGCGTGATCAGGCCGTCGATGAGCACCGGGCCGAGGCCCTCGATGCCGACCCCGGCCTTCGAGACGAAATGGCCGATGCGACGCCGAATTCGCTCCGGACAAGAATCCGCCGGACATCGCAAGGAAGCGCCGGCAGCTTCGACGACCACCGTGGTTCCGCAATCGGGACAATCCTTCGGAAACACGAACGGCCGAGCGTCCGCCGGACGTCGTTCGAGATTCACGCCCACGATCGCGGGCACGACGTCGCCAGCCCGCTCGACGCGAACCGTGTCACCCACGCGTGCGTCGAGCCGCGCCAGGACCGCCGGACTGTGCAGCGTGGCGCGCGCGACAACCACGCCGCCGACCTCGACGGGCGACAACTCGGCCACCGGGGTGAGGGCGCCGGTACGGCCGACCTGCACCTTGATCGCGAGGAGGCGCGTCTCCGCGCCCTCAGGGGCGAACTTGCACGCGACGGCCCAACGCGGTGCATCAGCCCCCTCCCCGGCTGCCGCCTGCAGGGCTCGCGAATCGAGTTTCAGCACCATGCCGTCGGTCGGAAACGCCAGCCCGGCCCGGCCATCGCGGGCGGCGTCGACGGCCTTCCACAGCTCAACGCTGCCGGTCGCTCGCCAAGCGTGCTCGATCGCGGGCAGCCCCCAGGTTCGGAAGCGTGCCGCCAGCTCACTTTGAAAGCCGGGCAAAATCGTTTCCGGCTCGCACATCCCGACCCCGAAACAAACGAGCCGCAGCGCGGAAACCTCCTCCGTCGAAAGCTGTTCCGTGCGGCGCGCGAGACCGGCGGCGAGCGCCCGCGGGTTCGCGTACGGCTCAAGACCAGCGGCAACGCGCACCCCGTTGACCCGCGCAAACTCGGCGAAAGGTACGTAAAGCTCGCCGCGGATCTCGATTCGCCTGGGAGCGTCGTCGCCGCGCAGCCGTGCCGGCACCTCTTTGATGTTCCGCACCCGAGCCGTGATATCCTCGCCCGTCCGGCCGTTGCCGCGGGTGAGCGCACGCACCAGGCGCCCCCGCTCGTAGGTGAGGCTCACCGCGATCCCGTCATACTTGGGTTCGACGACATACGACAGGTCCTCGCGGCCGAAGCGCCGCGCCAGCCGCTCGTGAAACGCCCGCACTTCGGCCGGCGTACGCACCTTCGTGAGGCTGAGCATCGGCACGTGATGCGCGTGCTCCGAACGCACGCCGGAACGATCGTCCGGGACAGGTGGCAATTCGGCGCCGGCGGCGAGAGCCGCGGCGGGATGCTCGTCCTCCCTCTGCGCCAACCGCACCCGCAGCGCGTCGTAGTCGGCATCGGAAATCTCGGTTTTCCCCTGCCGGTGATAGAGCTCGTCATGGCGCGCGATCTCCAGGCGGAGCCCACGGATTTCCGCGCGAACATCGCGCGCCGGCTCAGCCGCGTTGAGCGCGAATCCGAAGGAAAGGATAAGGGGGCTGATGTATCGAAGCGGGCGTGGCGGCATGCGGCCACTCCGCACGCGCCGGCGCCGTGCGTCCACGGCCCCGCATACCCGAAACTGGGGACAGGCCCGACCGCCAATCGCCAGGGTTCAGGGTCCGTGCACGCGGCGGCCGTCGACCCAGGTCTCGAGCACCAGCGTCGCGCGCAGGTCATCCTCGGGACACTCAAGGAGGTCGCGGTCGACGATGATGAAATCCGCGCGCTTGCCGGGCTCGAGCGAGCCGATCTCCTTCTCCCAGCGGATCACCTGCGCGTTGAGACGGGTGTAGAACTCGATCGCTTGCCGGCGCGTGAGGGCTTCCTCCGGGTGCAGCCGGCCGTCATGCCACTTGGCGCGGCGCGTGATCGTCGTCCACATGCCGAGGAACGGATTGTACGGATTGATCGCGCGCAGGTCGCCGATCTTGAGCATGTGGTCGGAGCCACCGCCGGCCACGCCGCCCGCGGCGAGAATGCTGCGCAGCGGCTGGAACCACCGCAGGCGCTCGTAGCCGAATTGCGCCACCAAGGTGCGCGTGTCGAGGTACAGCCAGATGGGTTGGACATCCATCACCACACCCAGGCGCGCCGCGGCCGCCACCGTCTCCGGCGTCATGAAGTTGGAGTGAGAGATGCACGGGCGCAGGTCGCGGAGCGGACGTTCGCGGTCGATTTCGGCGTAGGCGGCGAGCAGTTCCTCGCTCGCGCCGTCGCCGACGGTGTGCGCGGTGAACTGCAGGCCGTGGCCGGCCACGCGGCGGATCATCGCGCGCAGGCGGTCGCCGGGCACGTTGAGCACGCCGCGGTAAGTGTCGTCGCGGATGCCGTAGTTCTCATTCCGCCCCCAGGGCTTCACCATGTACGAGCTTCCCGTGAGCATGCCGCCATCGAGCCAGATCTTGGTGCCGATCAGCCGCAGCCAGGGGTCGTCGCCTCGCCAGGGACTCTCCGCGATTTGGTCGATCGCGGTGAGGATCGATTCGAGGCCACCGACCGTTGGAAACGTCTGCGACAGCGCCACGCGCGTCGTGAGGGCGTTCTGCGCGCGGAGACGCGCGTACTGCGCGACCGATCCCACGCTGGCGCCGCGGTCGGCCACCGTCGTGAAGCCGCTGCGGTTGTAATCACGCAGCAAAGCCTTCAAACGCGCCTGCTGCTCGGCCTCGGTCGCGGCGCGGGGGCCCGGCGTGCGGATGAAGCGCTGCAGACCGCGCGCGAGACCCGTGGGCTCACCGGCCGCGTCCTTCTCGAGCAGGCCCGGACCGCCGTCGGTCACGGTGAAATTCCGGTCGAAGCCGCATTTCTTCAATCCGAGCGAGTTCAGCATGTTGTCCGGACCGGTGCGGAAACTCACGGGGTGCAAGGGCGCCGCGGCGTCCAGCTCGGCCCGTGTGGGATAACGCGATTCCTTCAGACGGGTGATGAACACCTGCGAGGTCTGGATCCACTGCCCCGCCGGCACGACGTGCGCGCGTGCCGAGATGTAGGCGAGCACGTCGGCGATCGTCTCCATGTCGGGCACCTCATGGTCGTGCTCGAACATCGCCGCGGCCGGCGCGTGCACATGCGAGTCGATCAAGCCGGGCAAAACCATGCGCCCGCCCAACTCACGCACCTGCGTGCGCCCGGGCGCCGCCAACGCACGGATCCGCGCCGAGGTGCCGGTGGCGACGACGCGCCCGTCGCGCACCGCGAAGGCCTGCGTGATCGCGAATTGCGGATCAACCGTCAGCACCTTGCCCCCGACGAATACCGCGTCGGGCGGCGGCTCCGCCGCAAACAAGTTGGCGAGCGCGAAAAGAAACAGCGGGGTGAGGAAGCGGGGTGTGCTCATGGGGGCAGGGGGCGAGACGTCGGGAAAGCGTGAACGGGGAAACGCGCGGGAGGAGGCGCCGCGCACAAAGTCTCGTACCGAGAACCCACGCCCTTGTCACGTCGGGGCGTGTAGAAATGAAGCAGTATGATCGCGCTGTACGAAATGGCGCGGGATCACCCGCGGCTACGGGGGACGCGGTCTCCAAATGGAGAGGCGGGAAACGAGGTCGTTTCCCGCGTTCCTGATTTCCAGATTAACCCCGCCCGGCACCAGCCTTCCGGCTTTCCCCTTTCTCCTCCGAAAACTCAGTGTCTCGGATCGGCCTTCGTGAGCTCTGCGTCCACAACCCCGCTCCCGCCGGGTGTCCCGCGAACCGCTCAGAGTTCCGCGATCCGGATGTTCCGGTATTCGCACTTCATCACGACATTCCCGTGGATCTGCAGGCCGAGCGGGGCGGCGCCGTTGAATTTCTTGTCGGTGTACTCCGAGGCCTTCTTGCCGTTGATCCAGCACATGAAGGTGTCGCCCTTGGCCTGGATGCGGAAGGTATTCCACTCGCCTTCGGGACGCAGCAGTTCCTTCGCGTTCTTCGCCTGGCCCACCTCGGGATAGGCGGGTTTGCCGCCGGTGTAGAACGAACCGGTCATGTCGACGCGCAGGCTGCCGGAGACGCCGAGCTGCAGCTGGATGTGCGGCTTGCGCATCTCGACGCCGGTGTCGACGCCGCGGGGAGTGGTGCCCTTCCAGCGGGCGTCGAACTCGATCACGAAGTCTTTGTATTCCTTCGTCGTCCACAGCATGTGGCCCTTCTGGGCGGCATTGTTCTCGCCGATGAGCACGCCGTTCTCGATCCGCCAGAATTCAGCCGCACCTTCGGACTTAAAATTCGTGAAATCCTTGCCGTTGAAAAGCGGGGTGAGCTTCGGCTCGGACGCGAAGGCGGGCACGGCGAGGGCGAACGCGAGCAGGACGGAGAGACGGGAGCGGAGGGGGTTCATGCGGCGGAGGTTGGCGGGCGGCGGAATCCGAGGAAAGCGTCATTTCGTATCCCGGCGCGGCGGAGCCACGCCGGGAGGGATGAGGCAAAGTGAGAGGGAGGTAGGGGGAAAGTGGCGCAGCCGAACTGCAGGCAGGCCTGAATTCCCGAAAAGAGTTTGCCCACGGTATCCGCGGAAAACTCGGGATTTTGGCGGCTTTCGCGTCTTTCGTGGTCTCGCTCCTCCGTACCTCAGTGGCTCCGTGGTGCATGGCTCGGTAATGCCATTCACCCGTACGGCAAACCTGTCGGCCGTAAGGCTTCGAAGGCCGGGCAAAAAGCCGTCGGCATCCTCAGCTGCAGGCCTCGAGCAGGCGTCCGTGCACGTCCGTGGCCTCGAGCTCCGCGCCTCCGCCGGTGCCGATCAGCACCGGCCAGTCGGCGGAATCCCGCGGACACACGCCGTGCGAGCCTTTCACCAGCGAGGGATCCAGCGGGATCACGTCCATCAGCGCGCGGAAGCCCAGTTTCCGCCGCAACAGGGTCGAGGCGATGCGCAGGCGGGGAAACGTGATCGCGGGGTCGAGGAATAACTCCACCGGGTCATAGCCGTGCTTACGGTGGATATCGACGCAGCGCGCGAAATCCGGGGCCCGACGATCATCCTCCCA
>JBEGJD010000178.1:0-2523 GCA_041184765.1 Verrucomicrobiota bacterium
CGCACGAGGGCGGCCTGCCCCTGGTCGACCTCGCGGCAGACCTTCTCGAAGTCGCCCTGCAGGTTCTCGCCGGGTCCGCCGTGGCTGTCCCAATTGGTGTGATAGAGCTGAACAAACCGCACACCGCGCTCGACGAGGCGGCGGGCGAGGAGGCAGTTGCGGCCGAACGACGGACGTCCGTCCTCGATCCCGTAGAGCTTCAGGGTGGCGGGGCTTTCCTTCGATAAGTCGATGAGCTCCGGCCCGCTGGTCTGCATGCGCGAGGCCATCTCGTACGCGGCGACGCGGGTGAGGATCTCCGGGTCGCCGGTGTCGACCGCGCGCCGGAGGTTGAGATCGCGAATGGCGTCGATCGCCTCGCGTTGATGTTCCGCGGAGACGCCCTTGGGCGTGGTGAGGTTGAGAATCGGCTCGCCGGTCCCGCGGAACGGCACGCCCTGATGGGTGGTCGGGAGAAAACCGGAGCCCCAGTTGACGGCGCCGCCGCGCGGGCCGCGCGGGCCCGACTGCAGCACCACGAAGCCCGGCAGGTCCTGGCATTCGCTGCCGAGGCCGTACGAGATCCACGATCCCATGCTCGGCCGGCCGAACTGGCCCGAGCCGGTGTTCATGAAAAGCTTCGCGGGCGCGTGGTTGAAGAGCGTGGCCTGGCAGGATTTCGCGATCGTGATGTCGTCGACGATCCCCGCGGTGTACGGGAAAAGCTCCGAGACCCATGCGCCGCTCTGGCCGTGGCGGGCGAACTTCCGGCGGGTGCCGAGGAGCTTCGTGCCGTGGCTCGAGTCCATAAACGCGAAGCGTTTTCCCTCGATGAGCGAGTCCGGCACCGGCTGGCCGTTGAGGTCGATCAGGCGCGGCTTGTAGTCGAAAAGCTCCAGCTGGCTCGGGCCGCCGGCCATGAAGAGATAGATGATGTTCTTCGCCTTGGCCGGGAAGTGACCCGGGCGCGGCGCCTGCGGGTTCGGTGGAACGGCTGGAGCGGCGGAGGCGCGACCGCCAGTCAGCGCGGCGAGCGCGATGCCACCGAGCCCGAGCGAGCAGCGGCTCAGGAAGTGGCGGCGGGTGCGGTGGGCGAGGAACTCGGCGGGCGTCGTGCCGGGAGGAAACATGGCGGCGGTGGGAGGGCTTACTCGCGGGTGATGGTCTCGTCGAGGTTGAGCAGCACGCGGGCGATCGTGAGCCAGGCGGCGTGGTCGCGTTCCTGGTCGGTGCCGGTCGCGGCGGCGAACTGCCGGCGGTGGAGCTCGGAAACACGTTCCAGTTCGAACGCGGATGGAACGCGGGCCACGGCACAGCGGAACGCGAAGTCGATCCGCGCCTTGAGGTCGGCGGCGGGAACTTCGCGGCGCACGCGGTCGGCGAACGCCCCGGCGAACTCAAAGAACTGCTGGTCGTTGAGCAGGGTGAGAGCCTGCAGCGGGGTGTTGGAACGCAGGCGGCGCGTGCAGCTGCTGAAGCCGTCGGCCGCGTCAAAGACGGCGAGCGCGGGGTGGGGAGTAGCGCGCCAGAAGTGGGTGTAGAGCCCGCGCCGGTAACGGTCGTTCCCGGTGCTGGGTCTCCACTCCCGTTTCACCTGCCCAAGCGTCATCACGCCCTCTGGCTGCGGCGGGAACACCGGCGGGCCGCCAAGCTTCGGCACGAGGAGGCCACTTGCCGCGAGGGCAACGTCACGCACGATCTCGGCGTCGAGCCGCAAGCGGGTCTGGCGTGCAAGGAGACGGTTAAGCGGGTCGGAGATCTCTAGGTCTGGGCGCTGGCGAGAGGCCTGGCGGTAGGTCGCCGACGTGACTATCAGGCGATGCAGCGCCTTCTGGCTCCAGCCGCGGGCGATGAGCTCGGTCGCGAGCCAGTCGAGCAACTCCGGGTGCGACGGCGGTGTGCCCTGCGTGCCGAGATCGTTGTCGGTCTCCACGATTCCGCGACCGAAGTACTGCTGCCAGACGCGGTTCACGAACACGCGCGCGGTGAGGGGATTCGCGGGATCGACGGTCCAGCGGGCGAGGTCGAGTCGGTTGGGGTTATCCTTCCGCAACGGCGGCAGGACGGCCGGGGTGCCGGGCCGCACTGGGTCGCCGGGGCGGGTGAAGTCACCCTTGATGAAGATATGGCTGGGGCGGCCGCCCGGGAGCTCCTCCATCACGAGGGTGGAAACGCCTTGGGATTCGCGCCGCTGCAACGTGCCGAGACGGTCGTTGAGCTGGCGGAAGGCAGTGTCCTTCGGCCGCGCGATCGGGTAGACCGAGCGTCGCTGGTTGAAGCTCAATTTCTCCCAGGGCACGTCGAGCGCCGCGCGGGTGCCGCGGGAAGTAACTTTGTCCCGCGCTTCCGCCGTGAGCGCTAACCGCCAGGCCTCGATCTCGGTGCTGTGCGCGTCGAGCAGCTCCGTCAGTTTCCCGCGGACTTCCGCGAGTTCCGCCTCGAGCTGTCCGTCCGCCGCGCCGTCGGATTTGAAGTGCAGCACTCCGATGGACTTCGGCCGGCGATCGCCATGCCCGTCGTCGACCGAGGTGTTGAAGAACGCGA
>JBEGJD010000179.1:0-10514 GCA_041184765.1 Verrucomicrobiota bacterium
CCTCGAGAAGGCCAAGGCCGCCGAGACCGCCAAGTCCGCCAAGCGGGCCGCCGCCGCCGAGACCCGCCGCTTCGAGGGCTCCACCGCGGTTTTCCAGCCGGATTTTCATTTCAAGCCGGTCGCCACCGGCGTGAAGCCCGACCTGCTCGCGAGGGTAGCCAACGGGCTCGTCGCGGTGCCGGCCGACTTCAAGCCGCATCCGAAGATCCGCCGCTTCCTCGACGCCCGCACGCAGGCCTTCAAGGACGGCGGCCCGATCGACTGGGGCTTCGCCGAGGCGCTCGCGTTCGGCTCGCTCGTTCTCGAGCGCACACCGGTGCGCCTCAGCGGCCAGGATTGCGAGCGCGGCACGTTCAGCCACCGCCACGCGGTACTGCACGATGTCGAGACCAACGCGACCCACGCGCCGCTCAACCACCTCGCGTCCGACCAAGCCCGCTTCTGCGTCTATAATTCTCTGCTCTCCGAGGCGGCGGTGCTCGGCTTCGACTACGGCTACTCGCTCGATTACCCGGACATGCTCTGCATCTGGGAGGCCCAGTTCGGCGATTTCGCCAACGGCGCCCAAGTCGTGATCGACCAGTTCATCTCCAGCGCCGAGTCGAAATGGTACCGCACCAGCGGCATCGTGCTACTCCTGCCGCACGGCTACGAGGGGCAGGGCCCTGAGCACTCGTCCGCCCGCCTCGAGCGTTTCCTGCAGATCTGCGCCGAGGACAACATCCAGGTCGCCAACATATCCACCCCCGCGAACTTCTTCCACGTGCTCCGCCGCCAGGTGAAGCGTGACGTGAAGAAACCGCTCGTGGTCATGTCTCCCAAGTCCCTGCTCCGCCACCCCGCCGCCGTTTCACGGGTCGAGGACTTCACTGGGGGCGGTTTTCAAGAGATCATCGACGATCAGCTCTTCCCGGGCGGCCAGCCGGCCGCGCGGCTCATCCTTTGCTCCGGCAAGGTGTACTTTGACCTCGCGGACTACCGGACGCGCAACAAGCACCTCGACACCGCGATTGTGCGCATCGAGCAGCTTTACCCGCTGCACCGGAAACGGCTCTCCGAAATCGCGAAGAAATACGCCGGTGCACAGGTGGTCTGGGCGCAGGAGGAATCCGAGAACATGGGCGCCTGGTCGTGGATCGCGCCGCAGCTCGAGGAAATCTTCGGCCGCAAGGCCCGCTACGCCGGCCGCGACGCCTCCGCCTCACCCGCCGTCGGCACCCTCGCCGTCCATCGCCTAGAACTCGGCGCGCTGCTCAAGCAGGCGTTCGCCTCCTGAGCGCACCGTTTATCCAACGCTCCCGCTTCCAATCCCACCGCCTAACTTCCCCGATCCATGCCTCTCCTCGAAGTCAAAGTCCCGCCCATGGGCGAATCGATCTCCTCCGGCGTCCTCGCCAAGTGGCACGTCGCTGACGGCGCCGTCGTCGCCAAGGACCAGCCGATCTTCGAGCTGGAGACCGACAAGATCACCTCCGAGGGCATCGCTGAATCGGCCGGCCGCATCTCCTTCAAAGTGGCCGCCGGCTCCGAAGTGAAGATCGGCCAGACCGTCGCGGTGATCGACACCGCCGCCGGTGCTGTTCCCGCCCCCGCGCCGGCGCCCAAGGCGGAAGCGAAGTCCGTCGCCAAGGACGCACCCGTCTCGCCCGCCGTACGCCGCCTCGCCACTGAAACCGGCGTCGACCCCGCGGGTGTCACCGGGACCGGCAAGGCCGGCCGCGTGACCAAGGGCGACATGCTCGCCGCCACCGCCGCGCCTGCTCCTGCCGCCACACCTGCTCCCGCGCCGGCCGCTCCGACGCCGGCACCGTCTCCCGTTGCCACAGCTCCGGCCGCGGCGCCCGAGGGACGCCAGACGCGCCGCAAGCTCTCGCCGCTCCGCGCCAAGCTCGCCCAGCGGCTCGTCTCCGCGCAGCATCAAGCTGCCATGCTCACGACCTTCAACGAGGTCGACATGTCGGCCGTCATGGCGCTCCGCGCCAAGTACCAGGACGACTTCGTGAAGAAGCACGGCGTGAAGCTCGGCTTCATGTCGTTCTTCACCAAGGCCGCCGTGCACGCGCTGCAGGCTGTCCCCGCCGTGAACTCGTCCCTCGAGGGCGACACGCTCGTGCAGAACCACTACTACGACATCGGTGTGGCCGTCTCGACCGAGAAGGGCCTGATGGTGCCGGTCGTGCGCGGCTGTGACTCACTGTCGATGGCCGGCATCGAGCAATCGATCGCCGACTGCGCCAAACGCGCTCGCGACGGCAAGATCACCCTCGCGGACCTCGAAGGAGGCGTCTTCACGATCACCAACGGCGGCATCTTCGGCTCGATGCTCTCGACCCCGATCCTCAACGCGCCGCAGAGCGCGATCCTCGGGCTCCACGCCATCAACGAGCGCCCCGTCGCCGTGAACGGCCAGGTCGTCATCCGCCCGATGATGTACCTCGCCCTGAGCTACGATCACCGCGTGATCGACGGCAAAGAGGCCGTGACCTTCCTCATGAAGGTGAAGCAGGCCATCGAGGACCCCTCCCGCCTGATCATCGGAGTCTAAACCCAAACGCCAAGACGCCAAGGACGGCGAAGGCTCGCGAAGCGTTTGTTGGGAAACGCTTCGGACCAAGGCTTCGCTGTCCCGCTTTCTCCGGAGAACCCGGGCGAAGCTCGCGCGCTTGGATGCAAATCCCACTTCTGAACAAGCTTCCTCCTTCGCGAACCTTCGCCCACTCCGGGCCTTCGCGTTTCATCCCATGTCTTCCTCCAGCCCCTCTTCCTACGACCTCATTGTCATCGGCGCCGGCCCGGGCGGCTACGTGTGCGCGTTCCGCGCGGCGCAACTCGGCCTAAAGGTTGCTCTGGTCGACAAACGTCCCACGCTCGGAGGCACCTGCCTCAATGTCGGCTGCATCCCCAGCAAGGCCCTGCTGCACTCCAGCGAGCACTTCGCGTGGGCAAAGCACCACTCCGCCGAACACGGCGTCAAGCTCGGCTCGATCGAGCTCGACCTCCCCGCGTTCCTGCGCCGCAAGGACGACGTCGTAGCCAAGCTCGTGGCGGGCGTCGCCCAACTCGCCAAGGCCCGTAAGGTAACGGTCGTCACCGGAGCCGCCTCTTTCCTCGCGGCCGACCGCGTCGCAGTTCGCGCCGCCGACGGCACCGAGCAGATCCTCACGGCGAAGAATGTCGTCGTCGCCACCGGCTCGGCGCCCGTGGAGCTGCCGTTCCTCAAGTTCGACGGAAGCACCGTCGTCTCCAGCGACCACGCCATCGCGTTCGATTCCGTGCCCAAGAAACTCGTGGTGGTCGGCGGCGGCGCCATCGGACTCGAGCTTGGCTCCGTCTGGTCGCGCCTCGGCTCGGAAGTAACCGTGGTCGAGTTCCTGCCGAAGATCATCGCCGCATACGACGACGACATCGCGCGCAACTTCACCCGCATCCTACAGAAACAGGGACTGAAGATCGAAACCGGCGCCAAGGTCACCGGTCTGGCCCCCGCCAAATCCGGCGGCGCCACGCTGCTCGCCGAACGCGACGGGCAGACGCTCTCTTTCCCCGCCGACAAGATTCTCGTCGCCGTCGGCCGCCGGCCGTTCACCGACGGGCTCGGCCTTGAAAAGGCTGGGGTGGAACTCGACGAGAAACGCCGCATCAAGGTCGACTCCCACCTGCGCACCCGCGTGCCGGGAGTCTGGGCGATCGGCGACGTCGTCGCGGGTCCGATGCTTGCCCACAAGGCCGAGGAGGACGGAGTCGCCGTCGCCGAATGGATCGCCGGCAAGGCCGGACACGTGAATTGGGACCTCGTGCCCGCCATCGTCTACACCAACCCCGAGGTCGCGAGCGTGGGGTTGGGTGAGGACGCCGCCAAGGCGGCCGGCCGCGCCGTGAACGTGGGCCGCTTCAACTTCGCCGCGAACGGCCGCGCGATCGCCGCGGGGGCCGTCGACGGGTATGTGAAGATCATCGCCGACGCGAAGACCGACCGCCTGCTCGGCGCCCAGATCCTCGGCCACAACGCCGGCGAACTCATCAGCGAGGTCGTCGCGCACATGGAATACGGCGGCAGCGCCGAGGACCTCGCGCGCACCATCCACGGCCACCCCACGATGAGCGAAGCCGTGAAGGAAGCCGCCCTCGCCGTGAGCAAGAGCGCCCTGCACGCGATCTGAGGCTACAGCGCCTCCGGACTTACCGCAGACGCGTGCCATCCTGGGGGCTGGATATACCATCGGAATCCAATCGCGGCATTTTACCACAGAGGCACCGAGGACACGGAGAATCTGGAAGTCAGAAAGCCGGGGCCGGGCCACTCCACGTCTCTTCGTCTTACCGTTTTGCGCCGCCTGCGCCTTTTGGCGGCCAACTCCTCGGATCGCCGCGAGGAGGCTCAAAAGCCGCAGAAACCGGGCTCACCCACCCGCCTCCCACTTCATCCGTGTGAATCCGCGTCCATCCGTGGTTGAACCCACGCGGAGCGATACGGAAGCGCGTCACGAACCCCATCGCTTGGAACAGAAGGTCGGGAAGTTCGGAGAGACCTGCCGCCGTTTCCTCATCCGCGACATCGGCGGTTCAAAACCGCGGAGCGATTCGGAAGCGCCTTCGGCCGTCGAGCTCACGTTATGGTCCGGAGCAGACAGCCCCGGCTACATCAAGGCCCGGAGAAAACAGCCGCGGCTACACCAAGCCGCTCCCATTCGTGTTCCTTGGTGTCCATTCGTGGTTGGTTTCCGCGGCTCCCGAGTAAATCCCGCTGGCCGGCGGCGGGACTTGCTCCAAGTTGGCCGTCGTGAACCCCGCCTCTCCCCGCCTTAATCGTCGCCGTTTCCTCGGAACCTCAGCCGCTTTCGCGACCGCCGCGCTCGCTTCGTCGCGTTTATCGCCGCTGCTTCACGCGGGCGAGGCCGCGCCCGCTTTCCGCAGCGCTTGGAACCGCCACCCCGACCGTCCGTGGACCGGGCCGGAACACTGGGCCAACCCGATGCAGGATTGGCGCGTCGCCGCCGGCCGCGCCGAATGCATCAACGCCGCCGCCGACCGCACGCTGCACCTGCTCACGCGCCAGCTCTCCTCGCGCGCCGGTACCGTCGAGCTGCGCGTGCGTATCGGCCGCGCGACCGGTGGTAGCCTCGCGGGCCAAGGATCGGCCGGCTTCCGGATCGGAATCCTCGGCACGCTCAAGGATCACCCCGAGCTTCACGACTATCGGAACAATCTCTGGGCCGCCCCCGGCTCCGGCCTCAACGCCGGCTTCACGGCGGAGGGTAAGCTCTTCCTGCGCCGCGCCGACCACACGTCTGCCGTCGCGATCGACCTCAAACGCGAGTCCATCGAGCTACGGCTGGCGGTTGCCCCGGCCGGTGGAGCGTACTCCGCGACCCTTTCGGCCCACGACGCATCCGACGGCCGCGAGTTGGCCCGAACCCAAGTCGATGACATCGCAGCCGACTCGCTCGTCGGAAACATCGCTCTCGTCGCAAACTTTCCCGGCGGCGAAGCGGGCGCCGGCAAGGCGAAGGGGAAGGCCAAGGCCGCGGCGGGTTCTTCGGGTGTCGGCAGTTTCTGGTTCTCGGATTGGAGCGTCGCCGGCACCAAGCTCACCGGGTCCAACGACCAGGTTTTCGGGCCCGTGCTTTGGACGCAGTACACCCTGAGCGGCGGAACGCTGAAGCTCTCCGCGCAATTTCCGCCGCTCGGTCCGACGGACACCCCGGAAGCGCGCCTGCAGGTGCGCGACGGCGCCAGCTGGAAGACCGTCGGCACCGCGCCGATCCATTCCGAGGCACGCGTGGCGGCGTTCCGCGTCGAGAAATGGGACGCGACCCGCGACACGCCCTATCGTGTGACCTACGCGCTTCGCGACCGTGACGGCGCGGCGACCGAGCATGATTGGGCGGGGGTGATCCGCCGCGACCCGGTGGATCGGGAGCAACTCTCGGTGGCCGATGTGTCGTGCAACATCCACACGATCTTCCCGAACGTCCCGCTCGTGCGGAGCATGGCCAAGCTCGACCCCGACGTCCTCGCGTTCACCGGCGACCAGTTCTACGAAACGACCGGCGGCCACGGCACGCAGCGGGCGCCGCTGGCGCCCGCGATCATCGATTACCTGCGCAAGTGGTACTTCCACGGCTGGACCTGGCGTGAGCTGATGCGCGACCGCCCGAGCGTCTCGCTCCCCGACGATCACGACGTTTACCAAGGAAACCTCTGGGGCGAGGGCGGCGAAGGCCAGAAGACCACGCAGGAGGCCGGCGGCTACGAGATGCCCGCCGCGTGGGTAAACGTGGTCCACCGCACCCAGACCTCGCACCACCCCGACCCGTATGATCCCGCGCCGTCGAAGCGGGGCACGATCAACTACTACGGTCCGATGACCTACGGGAAAGTGAGCTTCGCGATCCTCGCCGACCGGCAGTTCAAGTCGGGCCCGGAGGGCAAGGTCCCGCCGACCAACGGCGGCCGCGGCGATCATGTGAAGGATCCGGCCTTCAACCCCGCGAGTAGCGATGTGAAAGGCCTCGAGTTACTCGGCTCCAAGCAGGAGCAATTCGTCCGCGAATGGATCTCCGACTGGCGCGGCGCGGAGATGAAAGCGGTGATTTCCCAGACCATCTTCAGCGCGATGGCCACGACCCACGGCGGCAACCAGATGGTGCTGATGGCGGACTACGACACGAACGCGTGGGCGCAATCCCCGCGCAATCGTGTCCTGCGCGACCTGCGCAAGGCTTTCGCCGTGCACATCGCCGGCGACCAACATCTGCCGGCGGTGATCCGTTACGGGATCGATACCCACGGCGACGGCCCGGTGGCTTTCGCCGGACCCGCGGTCAACGTCGGTTACCCGCGCTGGTGGGAGCCGGCGAAGACCGGCCGCGGCCGGCGCACCGGCAACACCGGTCTGCTCGGCGACTTCCACGACCACTTCGGCCACCCGATGACGGTGCTGGCCGTGAAGAACGGCCCCGCGACCCCGCCCGCGCCGGTACTGGCTTCGGTCAACGCGAAGACCAGCGGCCTAGGTCTGGTACGTTTCGACAAGGCGCGCCGCACCATCACGTTCGAATGCTGGCCCTACTCGGCCGATGTCGCGCAGCCCGGCACGCAGATGGAAACCTGGCCGCTGAAGGTCGGGCAGCTGGAGAACTACGCTCGCAAGACCATCGGGCATCTGCCCGAGCTCAAGTTCGCCGGGGTCAGCCAGCCGCTCGTCGAGGTGATCGAGGAACGGACCGGTGAACTGGTTTACCTGCTGCGACCGAACGGCGGCGCCTTCCGCCCCCACGTCTTCACTCCCGGGAAATACACCGTGCGGGTGAGCGACCCGGAAAGCGGGCGTAATCGCGTGCTGACGGGACTCGAGGCGGGAGCCGGCTCCGCGCCGGCCCTGGAAGTGCGGCTGTAGGAGGGGCGTACACGCGGCGGCCACGAACGCCGCCACGCTGGCAAGGGTCCTGCTAAGGAGGGGGAAGAAACCCTCCTCCCGCCGTGTCCTTGCTGCGCTCCCGCTACGAAACTGAACACTTCTTCGACGAGATGTTCGCGGCGGGCGGCCCGACCGCCGTCCGTCCGCATTACCGCCGGCTCGCCGAGCGTCTCGAAAGCCTGCCTGGAGCGGAATTCGACCAGCGACGGGCGGCGGTCGATGCCGCCTTCCTGCGCCGCGGCGTCACCTTCACCGTTTACAACGACTCCCAGGGCACGGAGCGGATCTTCCCGTTCGATCTCATCCCGCGGATCATCCCCGACGCCGAGTGGCGCCGCATCGAGGCCGGGCTCGTCCAGCGCCTCCATGCGCTCAACCTGTTCCTCGACGACGTCTATCACGGCCAGAAAATCCTGAAGGATGGGGTCGTGCCGCCGGCTTTGATCCTCGGCGCGAAACACTTCCGCAGGGAGTTCATGAACTTCAACGTGCCGCGGGGCATCCACGTTCATGTCTGCGGCACTGACCTTATCCGCGACGACCGCGGCAACTACCTTGTCCTGGAGGACAACCTCCGTTGTCCGTCCGGCGCGAGCTACATGATCGAGAACCGGGCTGCGATGCGCCGCGCCTTCCCGCAGCTTTTTCAAAGCTACGGCGTCCGCCCGGTCGAGGGCTACGCCGGCCAACTCCTCAAGACCCTGCTGCACCTCGCTCCCGACCAGAAGGAGAAACCCACGGTCGTGCTCCTCACGCCGGGTGTACACAACAGCGCCTACTTCGAGCACTGCTTCCTCGCGCGCCAGATGGGCATTCCGATCGTCGAGGGGCGCGACCTGGTCGTGCGCGACCGCCGCGTGTACATGCGCACCACCGCCGGCCTGTGCCAGGTCGACGTCATCTACCGTCGGATCGACGACGACTTCCTCGATCCCACCGTCTTCCGCGCCGACTCGATGCTCGGCGTGCCCGGCCTCGTTAACGCATACCGGGCCGGCAACGTCGCTCTCGCCAACGCGATCGGCACCGGCGTCGCCGACGACAAGGTGATCTACGCCTACGTCCCGCGGATCATCAAATACTACCTCGGCGAGGAACCGATCCTGCCGAACGTGAACACCTACCTCGCCTCCGAGCAGGCCGACCGCCGCTACATCCTCGATAACATCGAGAAGCTCGTGGTGAAGGCCGCGAACGAAGCCGGCGGCTACGGGATGCTGATCGGTCCGGCCGCCTCCAAGGAGGAGTGCGCCCGCTTCCGCGCGCAGGTCGCAGCCCAACCGCGCAACTATATCGCGCAGGACCCGATCATGCTCTCCCGCTCGCCCACCTGGTGCGACGGCCAGCTCGAGGGTCGCCATATCGACCTCCGGCCCTACATCCTCAACGGCGAGAAAATCACCGTCACCCCGGGCGGCCTCACCCGTGTCGCGCTCCGCAAGGGTTCGCTGGTCGTGAACTCGTCCCAGGGTGGCGGTTCGAAAGACACCTGGGTGCTCAAGGGCGACGAATAGCCCTCCCCGCCATGCCGCCGACCCGCCAGGCCACCGCCGCCCCGCCGGAGCGCCCCCAGACGACCGTCATGCTCTCCCGCGTGGCGCACTCGCTGTATTGGATGAGCCGCTACATCGAGCGCGCCGAGAACACCGCGCGCCTGCTCGACGTGAACCTGCACTTCCTCGCCGACCTGCAGGACCTTTCCGGTGCATCCCAGAATACGTGGGAGTCGCTCATCCTCAGTTCGGGCGTCGCCGAGGAGTTCCGCCAACTGCACGCGACGGCCGACAGCCACTCGGTGACGGAGTTCCTCGCGTTCGACCTGCGCCACGCGGGCTCGATCCTCAACTGCGTCTACGCCGCGCGCGAGAACGCCCGGATGATCCGCGACCAGATCTCGCTCGAGATGTGGGAGGTCATCAACGAGCTGCACCTCATCCTCAAGTCGACCAACACGGCCGACGTCTGGGCGCGCGGCCCGCAGGAGTTCTTCACGCGCATCATCCGCGCCTCGCACCAGTTCCAAGGCCTCACCGACGCCACTTTCCCGCGCAGCGAGGGCTGGGAGTTCATCCGTTTCGGCAAGATGCTCGAGCGCGCCGACAAGGCGACCCGCATCCTCGACGTGAAGTACCACATCCTGCTGCCCAGCGCGACCGACGTGGGCGGCGCCCTCGACACGGCGCAATGGCAGGCGGTGCTGCGCTCCGCCTCCGCGCTCGACGCCTACCGCCGGTACCATGTGCGCGAGATCCTGCCTTGGAAGGCCGCCGAGTTCCTCATCTTTTCCGATTCGTTCCCCCGCTCGATCCACTTCTGCGTCGCGCAGGTCGACGACCAGCTCCGCCGCATTTTGGGCGAAACCGGCACCCGTCCGCGCTCCGCCGCCGCCCGTGCATCGCGCCGCCTGCTCGGCGAGCTTGAGTCCCGCACGATAACCGACGTCCTTCAGCAGGGACTTCACGAATTCCTCATGGACTGCCAGGCCACTCTTGCCGCGATCTCCGACGAGGTCGCCGAAACGACGATGTTCTACCCCGCCGAGTCCTCCCTCGAGGACCAGCAGCAGCAACAGCAACAGTAGCCGTTCGCGCGGAAGCACCGGCGCCATGCACCTGCGCGTCGTCCATCGGACCTCGTTCGTCTACGACGGCGAAGCGAAGGAGAGTTTCAACGAGCTCCGGCTGCGCCCGGCGGAGAACGCTTACCAGCGCTGCCACTCCTTCGAGCTGCGCCTCTCCCCGAATGCGGCGGCACGGGATTACGGCGACTTCCACGGCAACACCGTCCATTACTTCGAGGTGCCCGAGCCGCACGAGCGGCTGTGCATCACCGCGGTTTCCCGCGTCGAGACCGTTCCCGCTGATCAACGTCCGCCGGTGCCCGCCGTCTCCGCCGAGGAACTCGCGGCGTCGCCGGAACGCGAAATGATGGCCGAGTTCGCCACCGACTCGCCGTACGTGCCGCTCGACGTCGAACTCTGGCGTGAAGCACAGGATATTCTCGCGGCCGGCCGCGGCGACGTCTGGGGCGACGTGTGCCGGCTCGGCGAGTACGTCCACCGCACCTTCACCTACCGCCCCGGCTCCACCGGCGT
>JBEGJD010000180.1:0-8614 GCA_041184765.1 Verrucomicrobiota bacterium
TCAGGTCCGCCGCGCGAACCACGTCACACGACCGACCAGATCCACGCTCCGAGGTGGAGCGTCGCGCAGGCGGCCAGCGCGGCGGCCAGATCGTCCGCCACAACACCCCAACCGCCGGGCAGCTCCTGCAGCCGGGAAATGCCGAGCGGTTTGAGGATATCGAAGAGGCGGAAGAGCGCGAAGGCCGCGACCGCCGCGACCCAGAACGGAGGCGAGCCGGCGAGCGCACTCCAGCCGAGAAGGCACAGCGGCATCACGACGAATTCATCCAACACCACCTCGCCCGGATCGCTCTTACCGAGGATGCGCTCGGCCTCGCCGCAGATCCCGACCGCTAGGTAACCCACGAGAGCGGTGGCGGCCAGAATCAGCCCGGGGGAGGCGCGGGGCAGAAATACCGCGAAACACGCAACACCAGCCAGCGAACCCCAGGTCCCTGGCGCAGGGAGTGTCCGGCCGATCGGACCAAGCGTCGCGCACGCCGTGACGAAACGGGCGGGGAGCAACGTGGGCCAGCGCGGGTGACGAAGGCGCACGGCCCGTCCCTCAGGAGAGTACCCGCCAGTGCCGGCGCAGGTAGCTGGCGCCGGACCACACCGTCAGCACCGCGGACAAAACGAAGAGGAACATACCGAGCGCCCGCACCCCGATTACCCAGTCGCGACCGTCACCGGAAAAAAGCTCCGGGTAATCCTGCGAGAGCATCCGCGCCCCCATGAGCCAGCCGATCGCGTTGAGTTGCACGAAGGTCTTCACCTTGCCGCCGGTATCGGCCTCCACGGTCTCACCCTTGAGCGCCGCGGCCATCCGTAGACCAGAGATGGCGAACTCGCGGCAAAGGATGCAGAGCAGGAGCATCATGGCCGCGAGCGAGTAGCCTGCGAAGTAGTCACCGTTCACGAGCGCGATCATCATTCCGATGACGAGGGCCTTGTCCAAAACGCTGTCCATGAAGCGACCGAACGAAGAGACGACCCCCATCTCCCGGGCCAGCTTGCCATCCAGCCAGTCGGTGAGCGCCGCCACGATGAACAGCCAGAACGCGAGGGTGTCGCACCACGGAAAGTCGGCGTACATCAGCCCGACCACGATGAACATCAGCGGCACGCGCGAGAGCGTGAGGATGTTCGGCAGGTTGAGCTTCATGGCGGGAGGAGCAGCAGGACAAGGCCGGCGGAAACGAACGCAAGCGTGGAGCGGGAACGCCGCGGGCGGCCGCGAAAAAATCCATCGCCACCCCGGGGCGGGGCGTTTTCCTCAGGGGCAGTGCCGACCCGCCACTGCATTTACCCCGGGACCTTCGACCCGATCACGTACGGCCACGTCGACGTGCTGTCGCGCGCGGCCAGGCTTTTCGACCGGGTGACCGTGGCGGTAGCGGTGACGGCGGGCGGCGGTAAGAGCCCGCTCTTCTCCGCCGAGGAACGCGTGGCGATGATCACGCCGAACCTCACCAACCTGCCCAACGTGACCGTGACGACCTTCACCGGACTGCTGGTGGAGTTCTGCATGGCGCAGAAGGCCGACGCGATCATCCGCGGACTGCGCGTCCTCTCCGACTTCGAGTTCGAATTCAACATGGCCCTGATGAACCGCCACCTGGAGCCGCGGATGGAGACGCTCTTCGTGATGCCGAACGAGGAATTCAGCTACACCAGTTCGACCCTGGTGAAGCAAGTGGCGCGGTTCGGCGGCGACGTCGCGCGGTTCGTGCCGCCCAACGTGGCCGAAGCGCTGCGGCGGGCCTACGGGGTCGGCGGCCCGCCGGGACCGAAGGTCAGCTGAACGTCTTCCGGAGGTGCTCGAGGCTGCGGGAGGCGATGACTTCCGGCCCCTCCTCGAAACGGAACACCTCCACGGAAACCGTGCCGCCGTAACCCGTCTCGCGCAGGGCGGCGGCGATCGGCCGGAAATCGACCTCGCCGAAACCCGGGCCCTTCAGGTTACGGTCGTTGGCGTGGACGTAGGCGAACTCGCCGCGGCTGGCGCGGATGATGTCCGGCACGGGAAGCGCCTCATGGCTCATGGCCCGCACGTCGAGGATCACTTTGAAGCGCGGCGAGCCCTGCTCGCGGGCGAAACGCACCGCCTCCTCGGCGGTGTTGATGAAATTGGTGTCCTCGGCCGGCAGCGGCTCGAGGCAGATCGTCACGCCGCGCTCCTCCGCGCGGCGGATCGAGGGCCGGAAAGTCTCCGCCATCCACGCCCAGCCCTGAGCGGCGGTGACGCCCTCCGCCAGGCTGCGCTGCTTCGGAGAGCCGACTACGATCACCTCGCCGCCGAGATCGGCGCAGAAGTCGACCAGATCGACGAAGTAACGTGCGGTGCGGACCCGGGTGGCGGAGTCGGGCGACGTGAGGTGCATGCCCTCGGTCTGCACGAGCACCCAATGGATGCCCGAAATCGCGATCCCGGCGCGCGCCGCGGCCGCGCGGATGCGGGCGCGGTCGGCGGCGGGGATGTCGGTGACGTGCGGAGCGAGCGTGAAGGGCGCCACCTCCACGGCGTCATAGCCAAGCCGGGCGCAATGGCTGAAGACATCGTCGATCTTCCATCCCTGGAAGATCTCGTTGCAGATCGCGAACCGCATCCCCGGCGATCAGTGCGCGCCCAGGCGCTCGTCCTCGGGCAACGGCTTGTCCTTGGTCTCCGGGGCGAACGGGAGGACGATCAGGCCGAGGAGGAAGATGGCGCACATGGTGAGCGCGGCGGGCCGCATGGGCTCGGGGTAGGCGGCGTAGACCTCGGTCTTGAGCAGGCCAATGAGCGGAACACCGGCGGCGGCGAGGAAGCGGCCGACATTGTAGCAGAACGATGTGCCGGTGCTGCGCAGGTGGGTCGGGAAAAGCTCGGGCAGGTAGATGGCGTAGACCGCGAACACGGAGAGCTGGAAGAAGCCCATGATCGGGATGAGCCAGAAGGTCTGGCTGGCGTCGCGGTAGAACTGGAACGCGCAGGCGGTAGCGATCATCGAGGTGGTGAACGCGATCGCGAAGGCCTTCCGGCGACCCAGGCGGGCGGCGACCCAGCTCGCGGACAGCATGCCGAAGAAGGCGCCGATCTGCAGCGTGAGCAGCCCGTAGCTCGCCCATTTGTCGACCAGCGGCCCGATCTGCTCCTTCGCCATGCCCTGCGCGGCATAGGTCTTGGTCAGCACGGTGCGGATCAACTCCGGGGTGAAGAAACCAATGCCCCAGAGGCCGATGACACCGGAGCAGACGAGGAGCATGCCGACGATGGCGTTGCGGCGCCAGCGGGGGTCGCGGAACAGTTCCGCGTAGGTGAAGGCGCCATGGCGGTCGAGTTCGCCCGAATCCTTCATCCGCTGCCAGCGCTCCGGCTCCTTCATGCGGGCCCGGATGATCAGGGCGAGGAAGGCGGGGATCGCACCGATCACGAACATCCAGCGCCAGGAGTTGCCGAGCGAGATCGCGCCGGTCTTTTCAAGGTTGGCCATACCCATCCCGATCAGCGCGGCGGAGATGTTGCCCATCGCGGAGAGAGCTTGGAGCGCGCCGAGCGCGCCGGCGCGGGAACGCGCCGGCATCACCTCCGCAAGGAGCGCGACACCGACGGCGAATTCGCCGCCGACGCCCAAACCGGTGATGAAGCGGTAGAACGCGAAGTCCCAGAAGGAGGTCGAGAGCGCGCTGAGGCCCGTGCAGAGCGAGTAGATCAGGATGGTGATCATCATCGTCTTCGCGCGGCCGATACGGTCGCCAAGGACGCCGAAGACGAGCCCGCCGGTCGCCCAACCGGCCAGGAAGACCGAGGTGGCGTAACCGCCCCAGAGCACCGGGTCACTGCCCGCGGGCAGCAGGGCCTTCATCGCCGGCATGCGCGAAAGGGTGAACAGCTGCTGGTCGAGGCAGTCGAAAAGCCAGCCGAGGGCGGCGACGGTGAATACGAACCAGTGGTAACGGGTGAGACCGTGCCACCAGCGGCCGGAGGCCGGGTCGGATGCGGGATTGCTCATGGGCGACGAGGGAGGGGTGGTAAGACTCCAACCTCGAACCACGTTTCGGCGGGGCGCAAACCCGGAAAACGTTTTTTAACGGGACACCCCCCGCTACATATCGGGCGGGACGTTCGCCAGCGCCTCCTCGAGGGTGGTGAGTCCGTCCCGCACCTTGAGCAGGCTGTCCTGGTGAAGGGTCTTCATCCCGTTGCGCATCGCGATGCGCTTCAACTCGGCCGCCTCGGCCTCGGCGTTGATGGCGGCCACGAGCTCCTCGTTGGTCACCATCAGCTCGTGGATGCCCACCCGACCCTTGTAGCCGCTGCCGCCGCACTTGGCGCAACCACGGGGGGCCGCCCGGAAAACCGGCCCGCTCCAGCCGAGCGCCTTCTCCAGGATCGCCTTCTCCCGGCCCTCGGGGGTGTGCGGCACGCGGCACGACTTGCACACGCGGCGCATGAGGCGCTGCGCGCACACGCAAAGCAGCGACGAGGAGATCATGAACGGCTCGATCCCCATCTCCGTGAGACGCGAGACCGTCGTCGGCGCGTCGTTGGTGTGCAGCGTGGAGATCAGCAGGTGGCCGGTGAGCGCGGCCTCGATCGCGATGCCCGCCGTCTCCTTGTCGCGGATTTCACCGACGAGGATGATGTCGGGATCCTGCCGCAGGAAGGCGCGCAAAGCCGTGGCGAAGGTCAGCCCGATCTGCCGGTGCATCTGCATCTGGTTCAGGCCGGGCAGCGTGTACTCGATGGGATCCTCGGCCGTGCGGATGACGATGTCGGGCGTGTTGATCTCGTTCAGCGCCGAGTAGAGCGTCATCGACTTGCCGGATCCCGTCGGCCCGCAGTGCAGGATCATGCCGTAGGGCTGGCGGATGCATTCGCGGTACTTGGCGAGGTTCTCCTCCGAGAAACCCAGCGCCGGCAGCGGCAGCGTGGTCTTCTGCTTGTCGAGGATGCGCATCACCACGCCCTCGCCATGGTTCAACGGCGCGGTCGAAACGCGCAGGTCGAGGTCAAGCCCGCGCTTGGAATACTGCTTGAAGACAATCCGGCCATCCTGCGGCAGCCGCCGCTCCGAGATGTCCAGGTTGCACATGATCTTGAGCCGCGCGACCAGCGCGGGCCCCACCCGCTTGGGCAACCGGAGCTTCTCGACGCACACGCCGTCGATGCGGTTGCGGACGATCACCTCCTTTTCCTGCGGCTCGATGTGGATGTCGCTCGTGCCGGAAAGGTAGGCGTCCTCGATGATGCGCGTCGCCAGCTGGATGATCGGCGCCGAGTCCTCGTTCACCTCGCCACCAGGCGAAAGCCCCTCCACTTCAGCCGTGCCCTCGCCGTACTCGGCGTCGATCCGCGTCACGACATCGTCCAGCCCCGCCGGGCCCGCCGAATGCGTCGCGA
This sequence comes from Verrucomicrobiota bacterium, assembly GCA_041184765.1. Lineage (GTDB taxonomy): Bacteria > Verrucomicrobiota > Verrucomicrobiia > Opitutales > Opitutaceae > ER46. The sequence goes on from JBEGJD010000180.1 coordinate 5,368, forward strand.
CCCGGTCCCGGATGTCCTTCTCCCGACCGAGCATCCGAACCACCGGCCGCCCGGTGAGCTCCTCGATTCTACCAGCTAGAGCGGAGTCGAACGGGTTGGCGCAGACGACCAGCAACGAACCGCCCACCTCGCCCGCTGGCAGTACCAGGTGCTGGCGGCAGAAATCCTGCGAGATGCGCTCGAAGGTCTGCGGCCCTACGCGCAGCCGCGCGACATTAAACGGGGCGAGCCCGAGCGCGCGCGCCTTGGCGGCGAGAAGCGCGAAGGGCTGAACCTTGAGCTCGTCCTGCAGCAGCTTGTCCAACGCCTCGCCGGTGAAATCCTCGGGACGCGCCACCAGCGCGCTCCGCTGCGTCTCGTCGATCCGGCCGAGGGCGGCGAGCTGGGCGACAATCTGGAGTTGGATCTTGCCGAGCGGCATGGTCAGGCGGCGCCGGCTGCCGCGGACTTGCCAAGGTGTTCCGCGATTTCACCGAGGGTGGTCCCGTACCAGAGCACGGGGCCGCCGGCGCGTTTCTCCCAGTGGGCGCGCACCGCCGGGCTCAGGTGGTAGGCGGAGGCGAGGCAGGTGAAGCCGCCCTCGCGGTCGAAAGGCACCGTCCAGGTCGCCCAGCACTCGCCGGAGTCGAACTCCTTGCGCAACTCCTCCGGAATCTCGACCGCCCGGAGATCGACGAGGCCGATGCCATCGCTTTCGACCGACCGCCGCAGCACGTCGGTCTCGCGCAAGACCTTGAGTTCGTGCGCCAGCACACCCAGCAGCGTGCACTCCCTCGGTTCGCCGCGGGCCGTCAGCTCCAGCAGGCGCTCCGTCGCCCGCTCCAGGTCCTGCAGCGAGATGAGGTCACGTTCCACCAGCGCCGGCCCAAGCAGCCGGTTGGCGCGCATCATCAGGTGGCGGGTGTCCTTCGCGGAGATCATGCCGGTCAACCGGGATCAACGGGCGGCGGCCGCCAGCGCGGACTCCACCTTGCGCGGGCGCCCCGCCCGACGGAACAACTCGCGCTTGAGCGCGTCGAGCCCGTCGCCGGTCGTGCAGGAGATCTCCGCCACGTCCACCCCGCGGTGGCGACGGCGGAACTTGGCCAACCAAGGACCGGCCTCGGGAAGATCCATCTTGTTGGCGACCACCAGCCGCGGCTTCTTCAGCAGCGCGGGATCATAGAGTTCCAGCTCCCGCAGGAGATGACGGTAGTCCTCGCGCGGATCGCGGGCGTCGGTGCCGGCCATGTCGATGAGGAACAGCAGCAGGGCGCACCGCTCGATGTGCCGCAAAAACCGGTGGCCGAGGCCGCGGTTCTCATGCGCGCCCTCGATGAGCCCGGGAATGTCGGCCAGCAGCAGCCGCCGCACGCCGCGACGCTCGTCGGAGAAGTCGATGACGCCGATTTGCGGATGCAGTGTGGTGAAAGGATACGCGGCGGTGCGCGGCCGCGCGCGGGTGAGGCGGCCGGTGAGCGACGACTTGCCCGCGTTGGGAAAACCCACGAGACCGATGTCGGCGATGCTCTTGAGCACGAGCCGGTACGTGCCCGTCTCGCCCGGCTGTCCGGCGTTGGCCCGGCGCGGGGCGCGGGTGGTCGAGGTCTTGAAATGCGTGTTGCCCCAGCCGCCGTTGCCGCCGCGGCACAGCACGATCCGCTGGCCGTCCTCGAGGACCTCCGCGACCGGCTTATCCGTGGCGAGATCGATCACGACGGTACCGAGCGGCATCTTGAGCTCGCGGTGCTCGCCCTCGCGGCCGTTGCAATCCGAGCCCTCACCGTGCCCGCCCCGCTCGGCGCTCCAATGCGGCTGGTACTTGTAGTCGACGAGGTTGTTGGTGTTCACGTCGCCAACCAGGATCACGTCGCCGCCGCGGCCGCCGTCTCCGCCGTTGGGACCGCCCCACGGCTCGTATTTCTCGCGCCGGAAGCTCACGCAACCGCGCCCGCCGTCTCCGGCCGCCAACTTCACCGTGCATTCATCGACGAACATTTGCCCGAGGATGCAGAACGGCGCGCGTTTGCCAAGCGGGCCCCGCGCGCCGAAATCCGCCGGACCGGACTCAGGGCGGCAGCACGGCGAGAACCGCCCGCGGCTCCGTCGGCGCGAGCCCCGCGAGACGCATGCCCCGCCGCACCTCGGGCGCGCGCATGAATTCCCGCCAGACGAGCCCGCTGCGGAGGTTTTCCGCCATGACGACCATGATTCCAACGTTGATGCCGATCACATCGGGCGCCACCCAGCCGCTGTGCGGGTTGAAGGCGTCGGCGAAACCGTAGCGCCCCCACACCGCCGTTCCGCCGACCTCGCGCATCCGGTGCAGCGCGTCGAGACACTCGCGCGGCGCGAACGGCAGCGACCCACCCGGCGCGCAGGGCACCAGAGTGCCGTCGCTCAGGTCCTCGTCGGGACCAGGCGTGCCCCACGCGAGGTAGCCCCGCGCGCTATCCGAAGCAGTGAGACCCCAAAGGTCCTCCGACCACAGCGGGAAACGCTTCCTCTGCGCGGCGGACCAATCCCGCTGCGCAAGCGTGGCGTCGACCGAGTTGCGCCAGTAATCGACCCCGCCGTCACGCCGCCCGCGGAAATCGAACCAGCCGTGCGCATACTGGTGGGCGAAGAGCGGGCCACACTGGATGAAGCGCCGGCCGCCCTGCTCGACCCAAGGCCCGCGCCGCCACGCGCGCCACGTGGCGGCGGGCAAGGGACCCGCGGGCGCACCGATCCCGAGCAAATAGAGTCCCATCATCTCGGCGTAACTGTCCCAGCGGTGCGCGATGAATCCGCCCTCGGGCCGCCAGCCGTGGGACAGCGTCTCGCCGCCGTTGAGGGCCCAGCGCCAGTCGATCCGCCGATAAATGAAGTCGACGAGCGCGGTGACCTCGGGATCCCGCAGGTGTTCGCGGGCGAAGAGCGCACCTTGGAGAAAGAGCGCGGTGTCGATGGTCGAGGCCTCGCTGCGCCACACGCGTTCCCCCGTCCCGGCGTCGACGAAATGATAAAGCCAGCCCCGCTCATGGGCATGCCGCTGCGCGACCGTCCGTAACGCGACCAGCGCGCGCCGCCGCGCCTCGCCCGGTGGCAACCAGCCGCGCGCCTCGCCGAGGCACCAGGCCGTGAGGGCGAAACCGGTGGCCGCGACGCTGGAAGGCGCCGTCGACGGCCCCGCGCCCTCCCGCCACGGCGCGCGGTCCCGGGTGAGGCCGCTGACCGGATGCGACTGCTCGGTGAAGTAGGCGACGCCGCGGCTGAAGTCCGGCTC
>JBEGJD010000181.1:0-5815 GCA_041184765.1 Verrucomicrobiota bacterium
TCAGGGATTGAAGCGCCTTGCGGCGCACATCGGCGGCCCTACGGTCCGCGCCCGTGATCCGCGGCATCGACCACATCAATCTCGTCGTGTCCGACCTCGAGCGCTCGGTGCGTTTCTACACCGGAGTCCTCGGCTTCCGGAAGACGGCCGACGTCGTGATGGAAGGCGCGTGGATCGAGGAGATCATCGGGCTGCGTGGCGTGCGCGGGTTGGTGGCGTTCGTGGAAGCGCCCGGCGGCGGGCCGCGGATCGAGTTGCTGCAGTACGTGGCCCCGGCCGGCGCGATCCTCCCGGAGAACTCGCGGGCCAACACCCACGGCCTGCGCCACCTCGCGTTCCGCGTCGACGACATCGCGGCGATGGCCGCGCGGCTCCGGGCGGCGGGAGTGACGCTCTTCAGCGACCCGGTGCGCGTACCCGCGGGCGTCGTGAAGTTCGCCGCGGGCGACAAGACCCTGCTCTACTTCCTCGACCCCGACGGCGTGATCCTCGAGTTGGCCGAATACCGGTGAAACCGGAGCGAGCCGGGCGAGAGGCGATGGGCCAGAGGTGAGAGGCTATGGCGCCGAGAGCGGACATCAGGAAAAGGAGCCGTGCACACGTCGCGGCCGTGATGGAGCAATCCGAATAACATACGCCCCCGAAGATCAGGTTCGCCATGACACCTCGAGGTCCCGCGTGGACCCCGTGAAGCGAACGGCACCTGCTGCGCGTCTCAGAAATCCCAACGACGCACGGCGCCGGAGGCAGGCGCGAGCTCGATCCAGTCGATCTCCACGCCACCGCGCGCGGCGGGCACGTAGAGCCGCAAGTGCTGCAGCGCGCCTTCGACCGGAAGCGTCGCCGTGACATCGGACCAGCCGCCGGCGGGTAACGTGAACTCCGTGGTCTGGCCGCCGGACGGGAACCCCTCCTGGGTCGTCGTGCGCCATTGCGCGCGCGCCGGTCCGCCGGCGGAGCGGACCCGCATCCGAAGCGTCAGCGGCCCCTGGAGCTCGAGGCGCGTGACAGCGACGAACGGGTTGCGCCCGTCGGCCTCCACCAAGATCGATCCGTCCCCCGCGCCGACGCGCGCGGCCTTCGGCACCCAGCCGCGCAAGGCCGCGGATTCCGCCGGCAACGCGGCGGATTTGCGCGCCGCCGGAGTCCCCAGGGAGCCGAACGCCGGATTGGGGATCGGAAAAGCCGCCCCGGTGTCGCGCAGGAACGCGTCGATCCGCGCGTCGAGTTCCCGCACGCGCTCCGGCTGGGCGGCCGCGAGGTTGGTGGTTTCACCGAGGTCTTCGCGCAGGTGGTAAAGCTCGCGCGGGGCGCCGGGCTCGAACCATCGGATCAGCTTCCAGTCACCGGCGCGCACCCACACCCCGCCGCCGTTGCGGCCATGCGGGAAATAATTGAAGAAGGCCTCGCGCGTGAACGGCGCCGAGGATGTCAGAACCCCCGCGTAGCTGCGGCCGTCCATGAGCTGGCCCGCCGGCGCCGGCAGGCCGAGCAAATCAAGGAGCGTCGGGTAAAGGTCGATGTGCCCCACGACCGCGCCGCTCGTCGCGCCCGGACGGATACGACCGGCCCAGCCCCAGATCAGCGGGACCCGCACGCCGCCCTCGTAGAGCGTGCCCTTGCCGTCGCGCAGCGGCGCGTTGTTCGTCGGCGGCAGGTCGCCCGCCCAGCGTCGCCACGCCGCGAGCGCGCCGCCCTTCGCCTTCTCGGCCTTCGCCGTCTTGGCGGTGTCGGGCACGTTGCTGTGCACATTGCCGCCGTTGTCGGAGTTGAAGATCACGATCGTGTTCTCTGCGAGGCCGAGGCGCTCGAGCGTCTCAAGCAGACGGCCGAAGCTCTCGTCGACGCTCCGGAGCATGGAGGCCATGATCGGGTTGCCCTGACGGCCCGAGGGATCCTTCCGGCCCGCGAACTCCCGCGTGTACGCCTCCTTGTGGCCCCACGGGCCGTGCACGCCGTATTGCCAGACGTTGAGGAAGAACGGGCGGTCGCGGTTGGCCTCGATGAACCGGACCGCCTCGTCGGTGAGACGGTCGACGATGTACTCGCCCGGCGGTCCGTCGGTGATCGTGCCGACGCGCCCCTGCCCGCGCGGGGAGCCGGAGGGTGACACCCCGTAGGGCGAGAAGTAACCGCCCGGCGGTCCGGGGTCAGGGTGGCAATGCCACGCGACATCGAAGCCCTGCTGCTCGGGCCAGTGGGGCTCGGTCAGCCCGAGGTGCCATTTGCCGAAATGCCCCGTGCGGTAGCCGGCGTCGCGCAGGGTCTCCGCCAGCGTGCGTTCCGACGGTTCGAGGTAGTTTTTGCTCTCGGGCGCGAGCAGCGGGCGGTTGGCCGGGGCGCTCGCAGGACGCAGCGCATGCCCGGGTGGCTGCGGCGGCTGGTGGCCGGTGGCGGATGTGATGCCGTGGCGCGCCGGGTATTTCCCCGTGAGCAGGCTCGCCCGCGTGGGCGAGCACAGGGGCTGCGCGTAGGCGTCGGTGAACCGCATCGCCCGCGTCGCGAAACGGTCGATGTTCGGCGTGGCGTAATACGTCGATCCGTAGGCGCCGCAGTCGCGCCAACCCATGTCGTCGACGAGGAACAGCACGACATTCGGCCGGCCGGCGGCGGCGTGCGCCGGAAAGGCCAAAACCGCGAGGGCGAACAGGGCGACAAGCAGCCGACCGGGTCTGTTCAGGAGCAAACCACGGATAGACGCGGATTCACACGGATGCACGGCGCCGTTCACGGCGATGACACCCCCTTCGTCCATTCCTGCGCGGCGATCGGCGACCGCGGCCAAGCGCGGCGGAACCAAGCTCCGGAAATCCGTGTTTATCCGTGTCCGTCCGTGGTTGAGAGCGCCGGCGGAATTCGGGGTATTCATACCGCCTCCGGGTTCAGGGCTGTTTCTTCGCGGCGCTCTTCTTCGAGTTGGCGGGACGGCCGCCGGCGCCGGGGAACACCGGGTCGATCAACTCGCCGTTCCACGCGTCGAGCGCGGCGGCCAGTCGCGCGCGCACCTCGGGACGCGCCGCGGCGAGGTCGCGCGTCTCGCTGACGTCGGCCGCGAGGTCGTAGAGTTCATCCGCGGGCCCCGCGCCGCGCACCAGTTTCCAATTCCCCTCGCGTACCGCGAGCAGCGCGGCGTTGCGCCAGAACAGCCGCTCATGCGGCGCGCCGGTGTCACGGCCCTCGAGGTAGGGCAGCAGGTTCACGCTGTCGTACTTTCGGTCTGTCGGCATCGGCGCCCCCGCGGCGGCCAGCGCCGTCGCGAAAACATCGATGGAGCTCACCGGACGGTCGTCCGAACGGCCCGCCGGCACCCGGTCCGGCCACGAGACGAGGAAAGGCACGCGCACGCCGCCCTCGTAGACTATGCCCTTGGCGCCGCGCAAAGGAGTGTTGCGCGAGCCGTTCACCGAGATCGGGCCGCCGTTATCGCTGAAGAAAAAAACCAGCGTGCGCCCGGCCTGCCCCGTCTCGTACAATGCCCCGAGGGCGTCGCCGATCGCGTCGTCCATGAGGCTGAGCTGCGCGGCGTACTTGCGCCGGACGGGATCCGCGATGGACGCGAAGCGAGCGAGCCGCTCGTCGGTCGGCTCGTGGGGCATGTGCGGGGCATTGAAGGCGAGATACAGGAACCACGGCTCGGCGGCGTGACGGCGAATGAACGTGGCGGCCGCGGCGCCAAAGGCCGGCGTGAGGTGGGCGGGGATCGGGTCGGGTCTCCCTCCGCGCTCGATCGGCACCTGGTACTCGACGGCGAGGTTCTCGGTCCAATTGCGGAAACGATGCCCGCCGCCGATGAATCCGTAGGTCTCCGCGAAACCCCGGCGTTCCGGCCGGAAAGCGGGGGCGGCGCCGAGGTGCCACTTGCCGATCCAGCCCGTGGCGTAACCGGCGGCGCGGAGATGCTCGGGCAGCAATTTCTCCGAAAGCGGCAGGCCTTCGCGCGAATCGGCCGGATCGTAGAACGGATTCCGCTCGTGCCCGAAGCGCTGCTGGTAGCGGCCGGTCATGAGCGCCGCGCGCGTCGGGCTGCAGAACGGGTGCGTGACGTAGCCGTTGGTGAAGCGAACCCCGGAGGCGGCGAGGCGGTCGAGGTGCGGCGTGGCCAGATCCTTGGCCCCCTGGAAGCCGGCATCCGCGTAGCCCTGATCGTCGGAGACAATGAGCAGGATGTTGGGCCGCGCGGCCGGCGCGCCGGCGACGTTTGAGGCTAGGAGGGTGAACAGCGGGACGAGAAGCCGGAGCGGGGTCATGGGGAAACGGCGAAAAACCGATGCGCGAATGCTGGTCCCGCCGGAAAGCGTGGCAAGGCGCGAGGGCGACGCTTGCCTCACCGCGGGCTTCCGACATCCCCGAAACGTGCCCTCGACCCCTCGCCTCCCGCTCCTCGCGGCGTTTGTCGCGCTCCTTGCCCCGGCGGTTTTTTCCGCCGAGCCGCCGCGCCTCGCGGTGGTGATCGTGATCGACCAGTTCCGCGGGGACTACCTCGCCAAGTTCGGTCCGCATTTCGGTGAAGGCGGTTTCCGCCGGCTGCTCGCCAACGGCGTGAGCTACACCCAGGCCCACTATCGTCACGCCGCCACGCTCACCGCGCCCGGGCATGCGACCATCCTCACGGGCACGACGCCTGACGTGCATGGCATCACGTCCAACGACTGGCTGGATCGTCCAACGTGGGAGATGCGCAATTGCGTCGAGGACCCGGCGTCACCGCTGGTGGGGATCTCGCCCGCCGAACTCGGTCCCGTGGCCGCGGCCGCGCCGGAAAAGACCGGCCGTTCGCCGCGAACGCTGCTGGCGGCGACGGTGAGCGACGAGCTCAAGCAGCGCTCCGGCGCGAAGTCGCGCGTGTTCGCGGTCGCGAACAAGGACCGATCGGCGATGCTTCTCGGCGGCCAGAAGGCCGATGGCGCCTATTGGGATGAGAACGGGCGCTTCGTAACCTCCCGCCACTACCGCGCCGACCTGCCGCCGTGGGTAAAGGCCTTCAACGACCGCAACCCGGTGACCGGACGCTTCGGGGCGACCTGGGACCGCCTCCTCGACCGCGAGATCTACGATCGCCTGCAGGGTCCCGATGACGCCGCCGGAGAAGCCGACACCGCGGGACTCGGCCGTACTTTCCCGCGCCGGATCGACGGCGGACTCAAGCAGCCCGGCCCCGCGTTCTTCACCGCCTTCGACAACTCCCCCTTCAGCACCGAAGTACTCGGGGAATTCGCGGAACGCGCCGTCACGGAGGAAAAACTCGGACGCGGCGAGGGCATCGACCTGCTCTGCGTGAGTTTCGCGCAGGTGGACACCGCGGGGCACAATTACGGACCCGACAGTCATGAAGTCATGGACTCGGTGGTGCGCATCGACCGCACGCTGGCGAGACTGCTCGCCCACCTCGACCGCGAGGTCGGGCTGGCGCGCTGCCTGATCGTGCTGACGGCGGACCACGGCATCATGCCTTTGCCGGAACACGTGCAGCGCACACAGCCCGGCACCCCGGCCGGTCGCGTGAAACCCGCCGAGATGGATGCCGCCGCGGTGAAGGCCCTCGACGCGCGATTCGGCGCCTTACCGAAAGGCGAGGCGTGGTTCACACGTGACGGCGCCGGTATCCACCTGCGGCCCACCGCCCTTGCCGCGCGCGGGGCGACGGCGGCGGACGCGGCGCGCATCGTGCGCGACGTCTGGGCCAAACTCCCGTACATCGCGGCGGTGCACACCCGGGAGGAAGTGCTCGCGACGGCGGCCGACGCGTCCGGCATCCTCGGCGCGCTCCGGCGCGGCTATCGCGCGGCGAACGACCGTGACGTCGTGTACGCCTTCC
>JBEGJD010000182.1:0-3924 GCA_041184765.1 Verrucomicrobiota bacterium
GCGGAGGACGAGATCCTGCAGGCGCAGGCCAATGCGCGTTGGACCTCGGCTTGGAGGATTCCGGTGTGGCTGAAGTTTGGCGCAAAGGTGACCGAGGACTATCACCGTTTCCGTAACCCCAACGCCTGGCTCACGTGGCGCTACGACGGCCCGGGTGGCGGCCCGACCGGAAGCTTCGCGCAGCTGGCGTTTCCGGAGAACACCTGGCGGCTGCGTAACGGCGCTAGCATCACTTCGATCGGCGGCGGCACGCCGACTTTCCCCAACCGCACCGAGCTCGCGCGTCTGTTTCGCGAAAAACCCGAGTACTTCACCAGCCTCGCCACCGTCGCGAACTACTTCACCGCGTTCATCGACACGCCCAGCTACGTGCGCGAACGCCTCCTCGCCGGCTACGGCCTCGCCAATGCCCGTCTCGGACGCCTGCAGCTGCAGGGCGGCCTCCGCTGGGAGGAGAACCAATTCGCGAGCCGGGAATTCGACGCGCTCACGGCCGCCGAAATGCGCGCCGCGGGCTTCGCGATCACGCCGTCGACCGGCCGCGCCACGACCATCGAGGGCCTCACGCGCCAGTACATGAGCCGGCCGAAAATCACCCGCACCAGCGGGTACGACAACCTGTTCCCATCCGTCAGCGCCAAATACAGCCTCGCGGAAAATCTGCAGGCGCACCTCGGCTACAGTAGCACGATCTCACGGCCGGCGGTGGGCAACCTGGGTGGCGTGTGGGTCTTCAACGAAACCAACCAGACCGTCTCGGTGCCCAACCCCGACCTGAAGCCCGAGCGCTCCGGCAACCTCTCCGGACGCGTCGCGTACTATTTCGAGCCGGTTGGCAGCGCGGCCGTCACGCTCTTCCAGAACCGCATCAGCAACAGCGTGACCTCGCGGGAATTCGCGTCCGACGCCTTCGGGTACGGCGACGATCCGCTGTACTCCGGCTACCGCTTCCTTTCGGTCGGCAACCGCGACGGCACGGCGCAGGTGCGGGGTATGACGCTTGAGTACAGCCAGGCACTCTCGTTCCTGCCCGGCGCCCTCCGCGGTCTCAACGCCTCCGCCAGCTACACCCGCACCTACGCCTCCACGCCGCGCGCCGCGATGGTGCCGCACATGCTCGGCAGCACGTTGAGCTACCGCCTCGGTCGTCTCTCGTTCGGCGCGAGCGGCAAGTGGACGGACGACACGCCGATGAGCTCGTCGGGCGTCATCACGTGGCGCAAGGCGCGCACCATGATCGACCTCAACGGCGGCTGGCAGATCTCGCCGCGCCTCGGCGCGTTCTTCCAGGTGCGGAATCTCTTCAACGTCTCGGAGTACCGCTACCAGGTCGACCCGTCGTACATGATCTCCGATTACATGGTGGGCACGTTCTGGACGTTCGGGCTGAAGGGCGTATTCTGATCGGAGCGGCGGAGGTTAAGTCGCCCGGCAGGGAATGCCTTGCCTGGTCCGCGCGACCGCGGGTTACTCGCGCGCATGAACGCGCCTACCCCGCTCCGCTGCGCGGCCGCCGTCCTCGCGCCGCTGCTCGCCATCGTACTTGCCCCGCTTGCCGCCGCCCCGGCCGCCTCCTGGCGCGCCGGCACCGCCCGCGAGATTATCACCCCCCCCGCCGGCCTCTGGATGACCGGCTACGCGTCGCGCGACAAACCCGCCGAAGGCACCGCGCAGGAGCTCTGGGCCAAGGCGCTCGCCATCGCCGACCCCGCCGGCAACCGCGCCATGCTGCTCACGCTCGACCAATGCGGCATCTCGCGCCAGTCCACCGACCGCGTCGCCGCCGAAATCGTCCGCCGCCACGGCCTGCCGCGCAGCGCCGTGATGGTGAACGTCTCGCACACCCATTGCTCGCCTCAGCTCGCCGGCAACTTGAACGGCATCCAGATCCTGCCGCCCGACGGTCTCGCCAAGTCGATCGCCTACACCCGCGACCTGGAGCAACGCATGATCCGCGCGGCCGACGCCGCCCTCGCCGCGCTATCCCCGGCGCGGATCGCCTGGGGCATGGATGAGGCCCACTTCGGTTTCAACCGCCGCGAAAACCCCGAGAAGGACGTCGTCGCCCTGCGCGCCGAGGGAAAACTCAAGGGTCCCTTCGATCCCCGCGTGCCGGTCCTCGCCGTGCGCGGCGCGGACGGAGCCCTGCGCGCGCTGCTCGTCTCGTACGCCTGCCACAACACCACCCTCGGCATCTTCAAGTGGCACGGCGACTACGCCGGCAGCGCCATGGTGGAGCTGGAGCGCCGGCACCCCGGCGCGAATGTGCTTTTCACGATCGGCTGCGGCGCGGACATCAACCCCGGCCCGCGCCGCGAAGAGCGGCTCGCCGATGAGCACGGCCGCGCCCTCGCCGATGCGGCGGACCGCGCGCTCACGCGTTCCCTCACGCCGGTGGAGGGCGGATTCTCCTCGGCGCTGGAGGACATCACTTTGAATTTCTCCCGGCGTCCCACCGAGGAGCAGCTGCGCGAGGCCGAGACCAAGCAGCAGGCCAACCAAGGCATGTACCGCGCGTGGGCGGCCTCGGTGCGGGAGCTCATCCGCACCCGCGGCGACAAGCTCCTGCAGTACGACTATCCCGTGCAGGCATGGCGACTCGGCGGACTTTCATGGGTCGCGCTGGGCGGCGAGGTCGTCGTCGACTACGCGCTGCGCCTGCGCCGCGAAGCGGGCGAAAAAGTCTGGGTCTTCGGCTATTCCAACGACGTCATGGCCTACATCCCGAGCGAGCGCGTGCTCAAAGAGGGCCGTTATGAAGGCGACACGTCCATGGTGCCCTACGGCCAGCCCGGCCCGTGGGCACCCGGCCTCGAGGACCGAATCGTCGCGAAGTCCCGCGAACTGCTCGCCCGCACCGCCGCCACCGGTCGCTAACGGCGGCCTAAGGGGTCAGGGCGTTCGTTGTTAATTCCGCCCGACGTTTGAACATTGAACGCCCTGACCCCATACGGTCCGTCCTTCCGACCAAGGCGTGAGGGCGTTCATTGTTTCCTAGGCGCACACCAGCCAAGGACCAGACGAGCGTAGTAACTTGCCTACACCGCTGAATGGCAGTGTTTTAACGACCTTCCCAAACCCGGCGAAGCCACCGAACACTCGTACCTCAGTAACTCGGACAGGCCAACCAGTTGAAACATTGAACGCCCTGACCCCGTCGGCATGGGGTCAGGGCGTTCAATGTTTCTCGTCCACACCGGTACGCAGCCGGCCGCTAGACCCACCGAGGGTTTGCGCTACCGAGGTGCGAAACGCACCCGAGGAGCTCCCGAAGGGCGTAAAACTTAACCGCCCCGGACCGATCCAACTCGTCCAGCCGCTACACATCATACGTGCGCTATGTCGCTGGCTTCGATCGAAGCGATGCGGGCGAATGGGGTCAGGGCGTTCGCTGTTAAAATCCGCCCAGCCGTTTAAACATTAAACGCCCTGACCCCATCGGGTGCGTCGCGAATTTCGGTTTGAGCCCGTCTCGCGCGACGGTCCCACTCAGATTCTACCCATGCCCAACGCGAAAATTCCGAAGTTCCCTCGCATCCTCACGACCACGGTCGGCTCCTACCCGATCCCGGACTGGCTCGCCGCCCTCCCGAGCGAGCAGGCGGTGATCGACGCCACCCGCGTCGTGTTCGACCTGCAGCGGCAGGCCGGGATCGACCTGCCGACCGACGGCGAGCTGTACCGTTTCGACGTCAACCATCCCGACACGAATGGGATGATCGAGTACTTCATCCGCCCGATGTCCGGCGTGTCCTCGGTCGTGGGCCGCTCCATCACCGACGAGTTCTCGCGCCACCATCCGATGGGCTTTCGCCGGAAACCGGCCGGCGTGGTCGTCGACCGACTCGGCGAGGGCTCGCTCAACCTCCTGGCCGACTGCCAGCGGGCCGCCGCCGTCGCCGGCGGGCCGTTCAAGTTCACCGT
>JBEGJD010000183.1:0-6841 GCA_041184765.1 Verrucomicrobiota bacterium
CGCGCCCTCGGCGATCCAGCGGCGCACGAGCTCGAGGAGCTCGGGCTTCAGCGGCGCCTTGTCCTTCGGCATCTCGGCCTCGCCGTCCTTCGGGGTGATCGAGGCCAGCAGGGCGCTCGCCTCGGGTTTGCCGGCCACGACGGCCGGGTGGCCGCTCTCTCCGCCGGCGAGCAGCTTGGCGAAATCCGTCATCACGTAGCCGCCCTTCGCCTTGGCCGGCTGGTGGCAGCCCTGGCAATGGGCCTGGAAGACCGGCCGCACCTGTTTCCAGTAGCTGACCGGTTTGCCGGAGTCGTCCTCGACCTTGGCCGGCGGTGCGGCGGCGGGCAGCGGAACGGCGGTGCACGCGAGGAGCAGCGCGGACGCGAAAAGGGATCCGGAAACGCGGAACATCAGCAGCGGGGTGGGAGGGGTTTACTGAGGATAAAGGGCACCGCGCAGGGGAGGTTCGGTCAACGGGAATGTGCCCGGCGCCCGCCCGCCGCGGCGAACGTCAGCGGAGAGAGGCGCTGAGTCCCCGCAACGTCGCATGCAGACGCGGCGCGGTCTCGGGGCCGAGGGAGTTCACCTCGCCGTAGACGGGCTTGGCGGAGCCGTACAGGTACGGCGGCTCGCGGTCCCACTCGCTGCGCGGGATGATGTAGCCGACCTCATCGTTCGCGAGGCCGAACACGAATTTCACCCGGCCCGACAGAAACGCCCGCACCGGCGGCACCTCGACGGGTTCAACGTCGAAGTCGCCGCCGGGAGCGCGTTCCACGCCACCGTTGACAATCTCGGGGTAAATCTCGCCGGGCACACACGCGATCGTCGCGTCGCCGAAACGCAGCACCGCGGCCTCGGAGCGGACGTGACGCCAGCGCGTGTGGCCGCGGTCCATGATCCCGAGCACCGGCGCGATCAGGAAGTTCACGTTGTCGACCGGCAGCTCCAGCGTGCGCGCCTCGATACCGATCGGCGCGTGATCGGTCGCTGGCGCCGCCTCCCGGAGACGCGGGAGAACGCGCGCGGCCAGCTGCCGGCCGACGGCGATGCTCTTCGCATGCGAGGGCTCCAATAGGTCCTCACCCAAGAGAGGATCTCGTACGGTCGTGCTCGGGTGCGTCGTCATGAGGCCGCCGACCGCGCCGTTGATGAAGCAATGAATCCCGCCAATACCCGTGAGTGCGCCGGCCGGGCCGCTGGCGCCGCGCTCGAGCGTGTCGCGCAGCGCGCCGCAAAAATCCGCCGTGATCTCGGTGTTGCGCGACCACGGGGTCTCGGGGTGGTTGCCCCAGGTCACAAGCGTGCCGAGCGTCGCGCCGCCCGCGGGCGCGGTGAAGTGCATCACGCGCACGTCGGCGTCGAACACGTGCGGTCGGCGGGTGTCGGCCACGAGGCCGTCGGGCGGCACGGCGATCTCATGGAACGCGACCCGCGCCGGCGCGAGGCGCGCGACCGCCGTCGCCAAGGTGCGTGCCGCCGTGGCGAGGACCTGCTCGCGGTACGCAGGATCGACGCCGCTCCGCAGCGGGTGCGGGCCCCAGAGGCCCATCAGGTCGGGCGTCGAGTGGTTGTGGGTCGCCGCGACGATGGTGTACGCGAGCCCGAGCTCCGGCCCCAGGCGGCGACGGATCTCGATGACGTCGTCGTGAAAAAGCCCGATGGAATCCAGGGCCACGAACCCGACGCGCGTGTGGCCGTCGTCGATCACGCACGCGACGGACCAGAGATCGTCATGGATCCCGGTGGCCGTGCGGTTTTGGGAAAAACCGGCGACGTAAACCGGCCGCGCCGGGTCGCCGAGCTTGGGGTTGATGCGTTCCCGGGCGAAGCCGGCGCGCAGCGGCCGCGGCTCGGCGCGGGATTTTTCCGACGAAACCGAGATATGGACCGCGTAGCCCGGGTTGCGGTCGCGGAAGGCGTACGCGATCCGCAGGCACAGCGCGACAAGGAGGATCGCGAGAAAAATTCCGGTGGCGCGAGAGGAGCGGGCTTTCCAGGAGGCGGCAAGGGCGCAGCGCGGCGGCAGGTTGGGTTTGCAACGCCCGACGGCGCGAGCGTTTGTTGCGCGCCACCCCACGCATCATGCCCCTCCCTCGCCCCCTGCTGTTTTGCGCCGGCTTCGCTGCCTTGAGTTTCTTCCGCGCCGTCGCCGCCGAATCCGCCCCGGCCGTGCGCGGCGTGCGCTTTGTCGATCGCACTTCCGCCGCGTGGCAATCGCAGCAGGTCCAGGAGCCGTGCATCGTGCCGAATCCGCGCGATCCCACGCGCCTCGTGATGCTTTACTCCGGTGTGCCGGCGGCGGACCGGAAGCGTTGCGACATCGGCAAGGCGTGGGCGCTGCGGTCCGATCCGTTCAAGTGGCACGAAGACAAGGCCAACCCCGTCTTCAGTCCCTCGCGTGACGGGTGGGACTCGGGCAGCATCCGGCTGGACGCGGTGGTGCACGTGCCGGAGGAGGACGCGTACTATATCTACTACTCCGGCACGCGGCGCACGGTGCAGGACCAGATCGGCCTCGCGATCTGTCCGGTGGGCGCCGACGGGTACTCGGGCCTCACGCCGGAGGCGATCCGTCGCGTCGGGGACCGGCCGGTGCTGGCACCGGATCCCGCCGCGCCGTTCCACGAGGAGATGGCTTCGCAGGCCGCGGTGTGGCGCGAGCGCAACCCCGCCGACGGCGGATGGGACTGGTACATGTATTATTCCTACCGCGGTAAGGACGGCGTGCTGCCGGGGATCCGCCTCGCGACCTCGCGCGACGGCAAGACGTGGACGCGGCGCTTCAACGCCGCCGACCCGCGCGGCATGGGGCAGATCTTCGAGTCGGTGCCCGGCGCGTACTACGAGTGGCACCAGGTGTTCAAGGTGGACGGCACCTATGTTCTCTCAATCGAGGTCGGCACCGAGAAGGGCAAGCGCTGGCGGCCGGTGCTCGCCGTGAGCCGGCGGCCCGACACCGGCTGGCGCCAGCTCGACGTCGATACGGCGCTCCAGACGAGTTGGACGGGTTTATACCGCGACGACACGATGTACCACGTCGCGACGCCCGCCTTCTATGAGATCGACGGCCGCTGGTATCTTTACGTGCAGGCCTGTCCCTTGCCGGCGAACCGCAACTACATCGACGGCGCGTGGGACATGTGGGCGATCGCGTGCGACCGCCGCATTCCCACGCTGCCCGGCCACGCGGACCTTTTCATCCCCGGTCTGCCGGTCGCGGCCCGGCGTTGATTCTTAGCGCAGTGAGCTAACCGCGTCAGCGGAACGCGAGCAGCACCGCCGCCGCGAGCAGCAGGGCGCCGGCGCCATGAATGGTGGCGGCGAACCGCTGGCGTTGCAGAAAATCATCGCCATAGCCGCCGGCCCGCAGGCGAACCAACGCCCGGACGCTGCGGATCACCGTGTAGCCGAGAAACAGCAGGCAGAACACGCGCCAGCCCGTGACGAGGAGTTGCCGGGGCCACCAGGCGAGGGAAACGAAACCCATGAGCAGCAGTGCAAGCGGCAGAGGCAGCCGGCCCCGCTTGGCGGCCTCGTCCACCAGACGGACCTTTTCGTCGCGGGAGAGCAGGGTAAGGGCGCCGGTCGCGATCCGCCGGCTCGCGATGAGCGCGGCGAAATATCCGAGCGAGCCAACCATGAGGATTTTCACGAGGCCATTGCTGCGCGGCGGATCGGCGGGGGCAACGTGCTTCCCCGCATGGCGCTGAACTCCCGCGACGCCTTGCGCCACCCGGGAAACGGCGTTGCGTGCGCTGCCCATGCCGCCGTGCCCGTTCCACGCCCTCGTTGATGCCTTTGCGGGCTCGCGCACGGACGCGCCGTCCGCGGAAACCCCTCCCGACGAACTGGCGTTCCTCGAGGAGGCGCACCAGCCGTCGCAGGCCGCCACGCGCCGCGCGGAGATCGGCCGTGCGCTGGCGGCCGGCCGGCCGGCGCCGTTGACTTCGGCGGAACTCACGTGGGCGGGCCGGATCGCGTGGCGCAACCACGCCCGCTGCATCGGTCGCCTCCATTGGCGCAGCCTGCAGGTGCGGGATCACCGGGAACTCGCGGACCCAGCTGATCTTGCCGCGAGCCTCCTCGAGCATCTCGCGCTCGCCCAGGGCGACGGTACGGTGCGTTCCTATCTCACGGTTTTTGCGCCGGAGGATCCCTCCGCCGGGGCCGCCCCCCGCATTTGGAACGCCCAGCTCTGCGGGTATGCCGGTTATCGCCGGGCCGACGGATCCGTTCTCGGTGACCCCGCCAACGAGGCCTTCACCCGTCTCGCGATCAACCTCGGCTGGCGGCCGCCGGCCGATCCTTCCGCGTTCGACCTGCTGCCGTGGGTGATCTCGGGGCGCGACGGGAAGCCCGCGCTGTTCCCTTTACCTGCGGGATTTGTGCGCGAGGTGCCGCTGCGTCACCCGCAATTCCCGTGGTTCGAGAACCTCGGCCTACGCTGGTACGCCGTGCCGGTTGTCAGTGACATGCTGCTGCACGCCGCCGGCACGCGGTTTCCCGCCGCGCCCTTCAACGGTTGGTACATGGGCACCGAGATCGGCGCGCGTAACCTGGCCGATCCGCACCGCTACAACCTGCTTCCGCTCATCGCCGAACGGATGGGACTCTACCGCCGGCGCTCCCGCGACCTCTGGCTCGACCGCGCCCTGATCGAGCTCAACGCCGCGGTGCTGCACTCCTACGAGGCCGACGGCGTGAAGCTCACCGACCACCACACCGCCTCCGAGGATTTTATGCGTTTCCTCGGACGCGAGCGCGATGCCGGTCGTGAGGTATCGGCGCGCTGGGACTGGATCGTGCCGCCGATCTCCGCCGCGGCGATGCGCGTGTTCCACACGCCGATGCGCGAGTTCGTGACGACGCCCGACTTCCGCCGTCAGCCGCCGCCCCCGGGTCGCGACGGGTGAAACCGGCCGCGACGGCCGGCGAAAATTCCATCGCCAACGGCGTCGCGGGCCGGATGAAGTGGCCGTCCCGCTCCCCATGATCCCCCGCTCCGTTCCTCCGCGTTTCCTCGCGCTCGCGTTGCTCCTAATCCCCGTCGCCCTGCCCGCGGCCGACGCCGCCAAGGCCCCCAAGGGCGCCGGCAAGAAGGCCGGTCCCGCCGCACCCGCGCTGCGCATCCGCGTGCAGCAGCTCCATCTCGACAACAACGAGGGCTGCGCCGTCGCCGATTTCAACCGCGACGGTAAGCCCGACGTCAGCGCCGGCGAGTTCTGGTACGAAGGGCCCGACTTCAAGACGAAGCGCCAGCTGCGGAAGCTCGAGCCGTTCGGCAAGGACTACATGACCAACTGCGGCGAGCACGCGTATGATGTTAATGGGGACGGCTTCCCCGACATCGTCACGGGCGCGTTCATGGACTCAAAAATCTACTGGTACGAGAACCCCGGCGCCGCGGGGCTGAAGTCGGGCGCGCTCTGGAAACAGCATGTGCTCGTCGAGACCAAGCTCACCCAGAATGAGTGGACCGCCTTGCGCGACATGGATGGCGACGGCGTGCCCGAGTACGTCGTCAACTCCTACGGTCCCGCCAACGCCATGATGGCGTACCGTTTCGCCAAAGGTGCGGGCGGCGAACCGATCCTCACGCCCTGGATGATCCAGCCCGGCGCGCCTTTCGTGAACGGCCATGGCATCGGTTTCGGCGATGTGAACGGCGACGGCCGCGAGGACCTCATCTACGGCAACGGCTGGTACGAGCGTCCGGCCTCCGGCGCGGCCTCGCAGCCTTGGCGCCGGCACGCCGACTGGACCTGGCCCCACGCCAGCACACCCATGATCGTGGTCGATCTCACCGGCGACGGTCGCAACGACATCATCTGGGGTCACGGCCACAACTACGGCCTCTACTGGGAGGAGCAGCGCGATCCCAACAAGGACGGCAGCACCAACTGGCGCCACTACGTGATCGACGATAAGATTTCCCAGAACCACTGCCTCGTCTGGGAGGACATCGACAACGATGGGAAACCCGAGCTGATCACCGGCCGCCGCGTCCGCGCCCACAGCGGCGGCGACCCGGGGGACAACGAACCCGGCTGCGTCGCGATGTACAAGTGGAACGCCGTCGAGAAACGCTTCACGCGGCACATGCTCGCCGACGGCGGCCCGGGCACCGGGCTGCAGATCCGCGTGGCCGACCTGGATGGCAACGGCTGGAAGGACATCATCTGCGCCGGCAAGAGCGGCACCCACATCCTCTGGAACGACGGCCGCTGAGGGCGCGTCCGAGAGCCTTTCTCGCTCACGCCACTTTCTCCCCCGCTCCCTTTCCCTGATCCCTCCCGGCGCAGCGAAGCCGCGCTGGGGAATTGACCCGCGGTCAGGTCCGCGGCGTAAACGCAGGTCCCTGTTTATTTACCCACCATGAACCTAGAGACCCTTTGCCTCCACGGAGGCACCCAACCCGATCCGACCACGCTCGCCCGCGCGGTC
Source organism: Verrucomicrobiota bacterium (assembly GCA_041184765.1). Lineage (GTDB taxonomy): Bacteria > Verrucomicrobiota > Verrucomicrobiia > Opitutales > Opitutaceae > ER46. The sequence goes on from JBEGJD010000183.1 coordinate 6,430, forward strand.
CCGCTCTACCGGACGAGCTCGTTCGTCTTCAAGAGCGCCGAGCACGCGGCGAATCTTTTCGCGCTGAAGGAGCTCGGTAACATCTACACGCGTCTGATGAATCCGACGACCGACGCGCTGGAGAAGCGCGTCGCGCTGCTCGAGGGCGCCCACGAGCTCGGCGGCCTCGGTCTCGCCTCGGGCACGAGCGCGATCTTCTACTCGATCATCAACCTCGCCTCGGCCGGCGACAACATCGTGTCCGCCCGCAACCTGTACGGCGGCACCTACACGCAGTTCAACGACATCCTACCCGCGCTCGGCATCACGGTGAAGTTCGTCGACTCGAACGACCCGCAGAATTTCGCCCGCGCGATCGACGGCCGCACCCGCGCCCTGTTCTGCGAGACCGTCTCCAACCCAGCGCTGGAGG
>JBEGJD010000184.1:0-4028 GCA_041184765.1 Verrucomicrobiota bacterium
CGTCCGGTCGAGGTGAAGACGCCGGGTGCCGCCGATGCAGCCGGCAAGTCCGGCAAGGGGACCAAAGGCGGCAAATCCGGCGGGAAGTCGGCCGAATCCGCGGACGGCAAGTCCGGAGGCAAGTCGCCATGAACATCCCCGAGCCCTTCATCCGCCGCCCGGTGATGACGACCCTCGTCACCGCGGCCGTCACTCTCTTCGGCTGGATGGCGTACACGAAGCTGCCCGTCAGCGACCTGCCGAACGTCGATTTTCCCACCATCTCGGTCTCGGCGAGCCTTCCCGGCGCGAGCCCGGAGACGATGGCCGCCTCGGTCGCCACGCCGCTCGAGCAGCAGTTCTCCAGCATCGCCGGAATCGATTCGATGACGTCGGTCAGCACGCTGGGAGGCACCTCGATCTCCCTGCAGTTCAACCTCGACCGCAACATCGACGCCGCCGCCCAGGATGTGCAGTCGGCGATCGCCGCGGTCCAGCGCCGCCTGCCGCGCGACATGCCTTCCCCGCCGTCCTTCCGGAAGTCCAATCCGGCCGAGGATTCGATCATGATGCTCGCGCTCACCTCGGACACGCTCTCGCTCTCGGAGGTCAACGAGTACGCGGAGACGATGCTCGCGCAGCGCATCTCGACCGTCGACGGCGTGTCGCAGGTCAACGTCTACGGCTCCCAGAAATACGCGGTGCGCGTCCGGCTCGACCCCCGCGCGCTCGCCGCCCGCGGCATCGGCGTGGACGAGGTCCGGTCCGCGCTCGACAACAACAACGTCAACCTGCCCGCCGGCACCCTCGAGGGCACGCACAAGTCGACCACCTTGCTCGCGACGGGCCAACTGCGTAGCGCGGACGGCTTCCGCAAGATCATCGTCAGCTACCGCAACGGCTCGGCTGTGCGCCTCGGTGACGTGGCGAACGTCGTCGACAGCGTGGAGAACGACAAATCGGCGTCGTGGTTCGACCAACGCTACCCGGACGGTGGAAGCGAGGAGGACCCCGCCTTTGCGGCCGGCACCAAGACCCGCCGCAGTGTGATCCTCGCCATCCAACGGCAACCCGGCACCAACACCATCAAGGTGGTCGATGGCATCAGGGAACTGCTGCCCGCCTTCCGCGCCCAGCTGCCGGCGACCATCACCCTTGATATCTTCGTCGACCGCTCGCAGGCCATCCGGGAGTCCGTCCATGACGTGAAGTTCACGCTCGTCCTCGCGATCCTGCTCGTCGTGCTCGTGATCTTCCTGTTCCTGCGCACGCTGTCCGCGACCATCATCCCGAGCGTGGCCATGCCGATCGCCGTCATCGGCACGTTCGCGGTGATGTATTTCTGCGGGTTCAGCATCAACAACATCTCCCTGCTGGCCCTCACGCTCTCGGTCGGCTTCGTCGTCGATGACGCGATCGTGATGCTCGAGAACATCGTGCGCCACATCGAGGCCGGTGACACGCCGATGGTCGCCGCCCTCAAGGGCTCCCGCGAGATCGGGTTCACGATCCTCTCAATCACGATCTCGCTCGTGGCGGTCTTCATCCCCGTGCTCTTCATGGGCGGCATCCTCGGGCGCCTGTTGCACGAGTTCGCGGTCACCATCGGCGCCGCGATCCTCGTGTCCGGCTTCGTATCGCTTACGCTCACGCCGATGCTCTGCAGCCGCTTCCTCAAGCCGCACGATCCAAGCCGGCGCGAGCACGGTTTCTTCCGCGCGATGGAGTCGGCCTTCCAGTGGAGCGTGGACATGTACGAGAAGACCCTGCGGGTCTCGCTCCGCTTCCGCGGCACCATCCTGCTCACCGCCTTCGCCACGGTCGGCCTCACCTTGTGGCTGCTGGCGATCGTGCCCAAGGGCTTCATTCCGACGGAGGACACCGGCCGCCTGATGATTTCCGTGGAAGGCGCGCAGGACTCCTCCTTCGAGGCGATGAGCCGCCTGCAGCAGGACGTGATCCGCGTGGTGAAGCGGAACCCCTACATCGTGGACGTCTCCGCCTCCATCGGCTCGTTCGGCCGCAGTGGCGGCGGCGCCACCAACAACGGCCGCATGTACGTGGGTCTCGTCGATCGCGAACAACGGCCCCACGCCAACGTCATCGCCCAGATGATCCGCTCGCAGACGGCCGGCATTCCGGGCGTGAAGGTCTTCCCGCAGGTACCGCCCGCGATCCGCATCGGCAGCCGCGGCGCCACCTCGGTTTACCAGTACACCCTTTACGGCACCGACCTCGAGGAGCTCTACCGCGTCACCCCGCCCATGCTCGACCGGGTGCGCGAGATCCCCGGCGTGATCGACGTCAACACCGACCTCCAGATCACCAGCCCGCAGCTGCTGATCGACATCGACCGCGACAAGGCGTCGTCGCTCGGCCTGAATGTCCAGCAGGTCGAGGACAGCCTCTACAGCGCGTTCGGCCAACGGCAGGTTTCCACCATCTACACGTCCACCAACCAATACTCGGTCATTCTCGAGCTTGACCCGAAGTTCCAACGCGACCCTTCCGCCCTCTCGATGCTCTACCTGCGCAACCGCGAGGGTAAGCTCATCCCGCTGGAGTCGGTCGCGAAGGTGCGCCCGACGGTCGGACCGCTGACCGTCGCCCACATGGGCCAGGTTCCGGCCGTCACGATCACGTTCAACCTGGCGCCGACCACCTCCCTCAGCGAGGCGACCGAGGCCATTGAGCGCATCGCACGTGAAACGCTGCCGGCGACCGTCAGCGGCACGTTCCAAGGCACTGCGGCGGCCTTCGCGAATTCCCTCCAGGGACTGGGCTGGCTGCTGCTCATCGCCGTGCTCGTGATCTACCTCGTGCTCGGGGTGCTCTACGAGGACTTCGTGCACCCGCTCACCATCCTCTCCGGCCTGCCCGCCGCCACCTTCGGAGCCCTCCTCACGCTCCTCGTGTTCGGCCAGGAGCTCAACATGTACGGCTACGTCGGCCTCATCATGCTCATCGGCATCGTGAAGAAGAATGCCATCATGATGATCGACTTCGCCATCGACGCCCGCCGCCGGCTCGGCAAGGCGGCCGAGGAAGCGATCTTCGAGGCCTGCATCGTGCGCTTCCGGCCCATCATGATGACGACCTTCGCCGCGCTCGCCGGCACGCTGCCCATCGCGCTCGGCATGGGCGCCGGAGCCGACTCCCGGCGCACGCTCGGGCTCGCGGTCGTCGGCGGTTTGGTGGTTTCGCAAATCCTCACGCTCTACATCACGCCGATCTTCTACCTCTACATGGAACGGTTCACCCGCTTCCTCACGCCCAAGCCGGTCGAGGAATACGAGCGGGAAGCCGAGGCGGCCGCCGCCCGGACCGCCGGATCCTGACGGACGGTCCCCTTGGTCCCGGCGGCTCTCTCGGGCCCGACGGCAATCAAGGCCTCTCCCGCGCTGGCCGCGCTAACTGAAGGGGCCACGAGTATCCTCCGCCGATATCGGCGGAATTTCGAAGCCCGTTATCGATTTAGATCCAAGCCGCGCCGAACCGGCAAAAGCGCGCTGGCGTAGCGGCGCGCCGCGTGCGAGATCCCTTACAACGCCCCACCCCCATGACCCGTCGTCTTCTCGCCACCGCCGTTGCACTTCTCTGTTCGCTCCTCGCCGCCACTGCCGCGCCGGACGTGCCCTCAAGACCCTTCGGAAAACTCTCCGATGGCCGCGAGGCCCGCGTCTTTTCCCTGGCGAACAAATCCGGCTTCACGGCGGAGATCACCGACCTCGGTGGCATCATCGTCTCCATCCGCGCGCCGGACCGCGCGGGCCAGACGGCGGACGTCATCCTCGGCGTTTCCTCGGCCGGCGAATTCGAGGCCAAAGCCGCGGGCTTCAACGCCATCACCGGCCGTTACGCCAATCGCATCGCCACGGGACGTTTCACTCTCGACGGAAAGGAGTACACCCTCGCCACCAACAGCTCATCGGGCGGGGTACCCGTTCATCTCCACGGCGGCAAAAGCGGCTTCAACCGCGCCCTCTGGCGCGCCGAGACGACCACGCGCGACGGCTTGCCGGCGCTGCGGTTGCGCCACCGCAGCCCGG
>JBEGJD010000185.1:0-6089 GCA_041184765.1 Verrucomicrobiota bacterium
GGGGATTCTTCCGCCAGAAATCCGAGTGCATGTAGCTGCCGGGCGTGTCGGCGTTGTGCACGTCGTTCATCCGCATGGAGAGCCAGGGTGAGATCCCGCGTTCGCGGGAACGCGCGATCCACACGGTGTAGGCGTCGAGCCCGGCCTCATGGAGGCGGCGGGCGTTGCGCGGCCAGAGCTCGTCGGGCTCGCGGCCCTCGACGGAGTCCCAGATCGCGTCGCGGGTGCGGCTGCGGAAGCTGGCGCGCATCGAGTTGGGGCTCAGGAAGAGATGGGTGACCTTGGTTCCCGCGTACTGGTCGACGAAAGCGTGAAGTCCAGCGAGGTTCATGGCCTCGGGCGGGCGTGAACCAAAGAAGTGGCTGTTGTCCTCGTTGATGACGAACGCGCCGCGCAGGCTTGCCGCGGCGATTTCAGCCGCCGGGGAAAGTTGGGCCAATGTCAGCGCCAGAGTGAAGCCGCCGAGACGGCGAAAGTATTGGCCGAGACCTGTTTCCATTGCGCGGAGTATGGCGATCGCGTCGGCGGGCTGGCGAGCCTTCGGCGGCGGGCGCCGTGGACATTACTAAAACGTCATCTGATCCAGCTGGTGGCGGGGTTCGGGCCCCGTGATCGAAGAGCCCTGTCTCGGCGTTCCCCTGCGCCGTTGTCGCCCCACCCACCATGCAGCCGCTGCGTTTCCTTGTCCGTGCGCCCGCGCTCGTACTTTCCGCCGAGACGCTGTGGCGGGCGGGGCTGCTGTTCGCCGCTGCTTCCGCCCTCATCGTCATCCGGTCGTGTGGCTATGAGTTACGGGAGCCGCTCGTGTACGTCGCCTACCTGCTCGCGCACGTGGTGCTCCCCGGCCTGGTGGCGGTGCGGTTTCTCGACGCCCGGCCCTTGGATGCCGGTCGCGTTCTGGCGCTCGCGTTGCCGGCCGGTCTCGCGCTGGAGTCCCTGCAATTCCTGTCGCTGGCGGCGATCGGGGCGAAAGCCTGGCACGCGTGGATCCCGCTCGGGTGGTTGGCGCTGCTCCTCTGGCAGGCGCGCGTGGGTCGTCTTCTGCAGGTGCGGGTTTCCGCCCACCACGCGGGAGTAGCCGGGTTCCTCGCGGCTTTCGTGATGATCGCCTTGGCGCTGGCGGCGGGGCAGATGTTCACGGAGTCGCCTCTCGCCAACGGGGTTCCGGCTCGTGGCATCTTCCATGATTGGGTTTATCTGATCAGCCGCGCGGCGGTCATTAAGAACCACTGGCCGCTCGAGGATCCGAGCCTCGCGGGAACACCTCTGCAGTACCATTACTTCATGATGGTCCACGCGGCGGCGGCCTCCTGGACGACGGGGTTGGAGATCTCGACGGTGATGCTGCGCCTGCTGTACCTGCCGCTCAGCCTGGCGCTGGTGGCGCAGGTTTTCCTCCTCGGGCGGGCCGTCTCGCGGTCGGTTTGGGGTGGATGTGTGGCCTGCTTTCTTTTCCTCGCGACCAGCGAGCTGTCGTTTTCCACCAGCTACGGCGACAGCCACTACCTCGGTTTGTTCTCCCGGTGGCTGTTCGTCAGCCCGACTTTTTTCCACGGGATGATCTACGCGGGAGCATTGCTCGTGGTACTTCGGGACGTGCTGCGCCGGCGCGAACTTGGGTGGCGGTACGTCTCGTTGCTTCTGCTGCTCGGCGTCGGAGGCACGGGCGCCAAAGGGACCGTTCTTCCCGTCGTGGTCACCGCGCTGGTTTTGCTCGCGTTGTGGTCCGCTCGCCGCGCCGGTCGCTCCTCCGCGAGGATGCTGGTCGTCGCGGCGCTGCTCGCCGTCGCATTCGCTGTGGTCTATTTTCCCACGATGTCGGCGTGGCGTTCCGGCGGAGCGCGTTTCAACCCGTTCCACATTTTTGAAATGACCGGCTTCTGGCGCCAGTGGGTTCCCGCCTGCGAGGCCGGGTTGCGGGCCGTCCTACCGCCCTCCGTCGCCGGTGCCGCCGCGGAACTTTTCGGCGGCCTCGTAGTCTTCGCCGGGACCTCCGGCATCAGGCTGCTCGCCTTGCCCTACCTTGTTTGGGGCGGTGTCACCCGGGTTGATCGCGGCTTGGTTCGCCTGCTGGGCGCATTCCTGGTTGCGTGTGCCGGCATGGGGTTGCTGCTCGAACTAACAGTTTCGGGGAGATCTATGTTCTTCTGATGATGCGGCTGCCGATGTCCGTGCTCACGGCGGGATTTGTGATCGAATGCGTGCGGCGTTCCTCCGCTGGTTCGGCGGTTCGGCTCCCGTTTCCCGCAGCCTTACCGGTAGCCCGGACAGCGGCGGCCGGTGTCCTTGGCTTGGCATTCGTCGTACAGGCTTCCGTTTGGATGGCGCGCAACGCTCCCCGCTTTGCCGACTGGCTGCGTTCGACGCCGGTGGTGCGTGCCGACGAAGGCCAGGGCGATCTTACGGAGGCGATGCTTTGGATCCGTCGGAACACGGAGCGCAACGCGGTGCTGGTCGCGAACGCCTGGACGCCCGAGAACACGCGCAGCGACCACTGGGGCGCGCTCGATCGCACACTGCTCGGAGTGCACTTCTATTACTCCGCTTTGTCGGAGCGGCGGCTTTGGTTCGAGGGGCACCACTATGTGCTCAATGGCCCGCTGCTCAGTCACCGGGCGGCGCTCGCATCGGATTTCTTCTACCGCTCGGGGCGATTGGAGCGCGCCGTTGTTTCCGCGGCACCGGTCTATGTCTTGGTCGACCACGCCTTGAAGGATGACGCGGGCCTTCAACTGCCGCCGGCGTCGCGTTTATTTTCCAACCGCAGGATCTCGGTGTACCCGCTTCCGGTGGAACCCGGACTTCGGGGGGCCGAGATCGCCTCCCTTCAGCAGGATTAGCGGGGTGCAAACCCGTCAGGGCGCGTAGGTGGTCTGCTTGAGATCGGCGCCGAGGAGTTTGCGGAACGTCGCGAGGTCTTTCACCGCGCGCAGCGAGATCAACTGGCTGGCGATGTTGCCCACCGCGGTGCCCTCGAGCGCGAAGCTCACCACGGGCACGCCGGCCTCGCGGGCCGTCGCGGCGCAGAGAAGGCGGTTCTTGGAGCCGCCTCCCACCATGAGGATGCGGCGGAATTTCCGGCCCGTCATGCGCTCGAACGCGCGCATGGCGTCGGCGTGCCCGCGGCCCAGCGAGTCGCAGATGAGGCGCACGTAACCGGCGAGATTGGCCGGCCGCGCGAGCTTCCGGCGCTTCAGGTGGGCGTCGATCGCCGCCTTCATCGAGGGCGGGTTCGCGAAAGCGGGATCGGTCACGTCGAGGAGACCCTTCGGGGCGGGGAGGCGCTCGGCCGCGTTGATCAGGGCCTGCCAGGCGCGGTCGTCCTCCGGCCGTGCGTCGAAGTCCTTCATCGTACCCTCGAGGAGCCAGAGACCGATGACGTTGGTGAGCGGACGGTAGCGGCCGTCGCCGATGCGCTCGTTGGAGATGCGCGCGGCCATCGCGTCGGCGCCGAGAACGGGGGTTTCGCTTTCGAAGCCGACCAGCGACCAGGTGCCGGAGCTGAGGAAGAGGTCGCCGCCGTCGGGCGCCGCGGGCATCGCGTCGTAGGCGCAGGCGGTGTCATGGCCGGGCACGGCGATGACCTGCGCGCGGGCGAGGGCGGGGGAGCCGGCGACAATCTCCTTGCGGAGACGCCCGAGGCGTCCGCCGGAGAGCAGGGGCGGGGTGAACCAGCGCGGCGGGATACGGAAGTAATCGAGCGCGGCGCGGGACCAGCCGGTGGAGCGCACGTCGACCAACTGCGAGGTGCTCGCGATCGTGAACTCGTTCTCCATGCGGCCCGACAGCAGGTAATTGAAATAGTCGGGCAGGAAGAGACAACGCGTCGCGAGGTCCTCGATCGCGGGGCAGGAGGCCACAACCTCGGCCAGCTGCAGGGAGGAGTTGTAGAAAACGTTGGGGATGCCGGTGGCGTTGTAGACGCGGTCGAGCGCGGCGCGGGTGTGGGCGAGGCGCCGCAGGCCGGCTTGGGTGCGGGCGTCGCGGTAGGCGTGCACCGGGAAGACGAGCCGGCCGGAATCGTCGAGGAGCACGTAGTCGACGCCCCAGCAGTCGACGCCCACCGAGGCGATCGTCGCTCCGCGGGGCAGGGCCTCGGCGGCTTTTTTCAGCCCGGTGAGCGCCTCGTGCCAGAGGGTGCCGATCTCCCAGTAGTCGTGACCATTGAGGGAACGGAAAGCGTTGGGAAAGCGGTGGACCTCGCGGAGCGAGAGGCGGCCGCCGGACCAGCTTCCGAGGATAACGCGGCCGCTGGTGGCGCCGAAATCGAGGGCGACGGTGTGGACGGAACGGGTCATGGCGGACATTTCCAATTGCCAGAAAGTCCGGCGCACCCACGGTTTTCCAATCTCAAAATGCTGAACGCCGAGCGAGCGCCCGTGAAGGGTCGAAAGGTGCAACTCATGGCCACGTGCCTGTGCGACGCCTTTTATGACGACGTCGCCGCGGCGACGGTGGAGGTGCTGGAGCACCTCGGCGTCGAGGTGGTGTTTCCCGAGGGTCAGACCTGCTGCGGCCAGCCGGCGTTCAACGGCGGGGATTGGGCGGCGTCGCGGAAGGTCGTGCGGCACACGGTGCGCACCTTCGCCGGCGAGGATCCGGTGGTGATCCCGAGCGCCTCGTGCGCGGCGATGATGTTCCATGGCGCGGTGCTGGAATTCGAGCGCGAGCCCGACGCCGCGGAGGTGGGCGCGCTCGGCCGGCGGACGTGGGAGCTGGCGGATTTCATCGTGAACGGCCTCGGGGTGAAATCGTGGCCGGGACGCTACGAGGCCCGCGTGGCGTTGCACCGCTCCTGCCACTCCCGCGGCACGGAGACGGTTCCGGCGGCGCAGGCGCTGCTGGGCTCGATCGCCGGCCTCTCGCTCGTTGAATTCGGCGAAGCGGAGCAATGCTGCGGCTTCGGCGGCACGTTCGCCGTCACCTTTCCGCATCTTTCCGCGAAGATGGGGGAGCTGAAGCTCGAGCATGTTCGCGCTGTCGCGCCCGATGAGTATGTCTCGCCCGACATGAGCTGCCTCATGCACCTCGGCGGCCTGGCCCAGGCCGAGGGCAAACCGATCCGCACCCGCCACCTCGCGCAGGTGTTGCGCGACGCCCTCAAGGGTGGTCCCCGGAGCTGATCCGCCGAACCCCGCGATGTCCCAGCCGATCGACCAGTTCGCCGCGCGCCTGCCCGCCGACAAACGCGCCTCGGTCTACCAAAGCACAAAGACGACGCACGAGAAACGCACGCGTCTCCTGTTCGACCAGTTTGGTGACCCCGATCGCCTTCGGCGCCTGGCTGGCGACATCAAGCAGCACGCGATCGAGAACCTGGACACCTACCTGCCGCAGGTGGAGGAGCGCTTGCGGGCTTCCGGCGCACACGTGCATTGGGCGTCGACGGGACAGGCCGCCTGCGAGGCGGTGCTGCGCATCATGCGCGACCGCGGCGCGACGCGCATGGTCAAGGCGAAGACCATGGTGAGCGAGGAGATCGAGCTCGCGCGTTTCCTCGAGGGTCACGGCCTGGAGGCGGTCGAGACCGACCTTGGTGAATTCATCGTGCAGATCGATGATGACCACCCGAGCCACATCGTGCGGCCGATCATCCACAAGAATCGCCGCGAGATCGCGACGAGCTTCGAGCGGGAGGGGCTCGGGGCCTACAACGACGATCCCGCCACGATCACGCGCCGTGCGCGCCACCACCTGCGGCACAAGTACCTCGCGGCGGATGTCGGCCTGACGGGCGCCAACTTCGTTTCCGCCGAAAGCGGACGGATCGTGCTGGTGACCAACGAGGGCAACTCCCGCTTCTGCCTCGCCGCCACCCGCTGCCACATCGTGCTCGTGGGCATCGAGAAGATCGTGCCGCGCGACCGCGACCTGGCTGTGCTGCTCAACCTGCTCGGTCGCTCCGGCACCGCGCAGGATCTCACCGTTTACACCGAGTTCATCGGCGGTCCGCGCCGCGCGGGCCAGCCCGACGGACCGGAGGAGATGCACGTCATCTTCGTCGACAACGGCCGCACCGAGGTCCTCGCGAGCGATTGCCGCGAGATCCTGCGCTGCATCCGTTGCGGCGCCTGCCTGAATGTCTGCCC
>JBEGJD010000186.1:0-3141 GCA_041184765.1 Verrucomicrobiota bacterium
CGGCGACGTCGCGGGCATAGTGGCAACCAGTCGATCCAGGGCTTCAGATCTCCGCGTGAATTCTACCCATCGCCGGTGTGCATCACGATCGCTCCGAAGCAGCGACTGCCTGTACCTGAACTCTGGATCTTGAAGGGTCAGCGGATTTTCCGCCCGCCGTGGCCCGTTCCGCCTTGGAGATCCCGGCCTACGCCGGCGCCGTCGGTGTAGGAACCTGAACCAGCGTCCGCGCGGGCGCTGGAATGTACCATTGCCGGCGGGCTAACCGCTTCCCAAGGTCGCGCTCGTCGAACGTCTCAATGCAAGCTTCGCTGCTCTCCAACGTTCTCCTGCCCCTTGCGCTCGCCGTGGTGATGCTCGGTCTCGGCCTCGGGCTGACACTCGCTGACTTTCGTCGCGTCGCAGCGATGCCGAAGCCGGTCATCGTCGGCCTCACCTTGCAGACCCTCGTGCTGCCGGGCGTGGCCTTCCTGCTCACCCAGGTCTTCAACTTGCCGCCGGAATTGGCCGTCGGCCTGATGCTCCTCGCCGCCTCTCCCGGCGGGCCCACCGCCAACATCTACAGCCACTTGGCGAAGGGTGACGTCGCGCTGAACATCACCCTCACCGCGACCAACAGCCTGATCTGCCTCGTCAGTCTCCCGCTGATCCTGAACTACTCGCTCACCCATTTTCTAGGGTCGAGCAACACGATCGCGCCTCCGGTCCGTAAAGTCGTGGAGGTGGCGGTGATCCTGCTCGCGCCCGTCGTCATCGGGATGATCTTGCGCCAGCGCGCACCCGCCTTCGCGGCGCGGATGGACCGTCCTGTGCGGGCGTTATCCTTGCTTGTCCTCTGCGGGGTGATCGCCGCGGCGGTGGCGCAGGAATGGACGCGCCTGCCGGGCTACTTGGCGGCGGTGGGCTTGGCCTGCCTTACGTTCAATCTCCTCAGCCTCGGCCTGGGCTACGCGTTGCCCCTGGCGTTCCGATTGCCGCGGCCGCAGGCGATCGCCATCGCGCTGGAGATCGGCATCCACAACGGCACCCTCGCGATCTTCATCGCCCTGAACGGCCTCTCGAGCCCGACCATCGCGATTCCCGCGGTGGCCTACAGCCTGATCATGTTTCTCACCGCCGGGATCTTCGTCTGGCGGATCAAGATCCCGGCTGCGGCGGCCGCCGTTTGAGAAAACGGCCCTTCGGCACATCCGCAGGGCGTGGGGCGCCCCCTAAGGGGTCAGGGCGTTCGGTGTTAAACGGGGGGAATGAAAACACCCCATCACCGGGTGGAACGCATGCCGATCACCCGGGTCACCGGATGGGCTACCCGAAAAAACGCCGAACGCCCTGACCCCATCGGAACGTCGGGCCGGAGCCTACTTCTGGAGGATCCGCGTCACCCAGGAGAAGCCATCGGCGATCTGCGTCCAGTACTCGGGGCGGAGGCGCTGCAGAAGCCGTTGGTGGTAATCCAGACTCAGCAGCGCGCCATGGATCACCCCCACCAGGACGAGCACGAGAAAAAGAGCGCGCCACCAGCCCGCACCCGGTTTTTCCCGGAATGCACTGGCGCACGCCAACGCCGCGAGGCAGGCCAGAAAGCTCAGGTGCGGCAGAAACTCCGCCGTGTACCGGGGAGTGGCGCAGTAAAACAGAAGCAGAAATCCGAGGGCGCCGATCCCCGCGATGCCCGTCGCCTGGACCAGCGTCCGAAACTCGGGCGAATGCCGACGGAGGAAGCCCGTCACCAGCAAGCAAGCCAGCCCCGCCACCACATGCGGGAACGTCGGCAGCATACCCGCGATCGGTTCAACCCACGCATCGAGATAACCGGCCGGCCCTCCGCGCACGGCGACCGCGGTAACGAACGGGAACTCGCTCGTGTAACCGAGGGGGTTGCTGAGATAAATCCGGAGATTGTGCGCGAGATAGTCCGGCGAGAAGTGCCTTTGCCTGCCTTCATAGACGCTGGACAGCTGGTAGCTAATCCCAAACTCCAGAAACTTCCCGAACCTCTCGTGATTGTGGATCAGGATCGCCACGACCCACAGGGCCATCGGGGCGGCCAGAGCCGCGACCGGCCGCCAGAGTCTCCTCCCCTCGAAACCCCGGCGCGCATGGAACAGAATCACCGGAAGGAACAGCAACGTGGCGAATACTGAACCGGGCCGGCAGGCCACCATCGCCCCGGCCGTAAATCCCGCCGCCATCAACCAGCGGACCGGCTTCGTGCTCACCAGCGAGCGATGGACGAGGAGGAGCGTGATGCTCGCGAAGGCGTAGGCCGCCGCGATGGGGAACTCCCAAACGAGGGGCCGGCGCGCAAGGACGAGCAGATTATTCCCGAATCCAATCACCAGGATTCCCGCCAGACTCCAGAGGGGCGACCCATCCGGGAAGAACCGCCGGACCATCGCGATCCAGAGCAGCATGCTCGCGACCAGACCCACGCTGAGAAAAATGAAAATTCCGGTCGTCGTGCCCAGCTCCTTTCCGGTGATCAGGGCATACGGAAACTGGGTCAGCAGCGCCGGAACCGCGCTGAAATAAAGGTAGTAACGCCCGTTGAAGTACGTGGCGTCCGCCAGGCGATAATCCCGGTTTTGCACGGGATCGTACGGATCCGCCAACCGCGCCATGCCCTCATGGGGCGGTTTTTCCATGTGGAGATGACCCGCGCGCCAACCCCGCACCAGAAAGTTGTAATAATCCTCGTCCCCCGGCGGGCTGAAACCGCCGCTGGACTCCACCGTCCAATGGAAAAACCAAATCACCAGGGCGGCGCCAAGGATTTGGACGGCGAGTTCAACCTTGCGCATTTTTCCGGCGGCTAAGTCGTTTGGGTGAAAGCAAAACGAAGCGCCTCCGATCCCGGTGAGTCGACCTTATTGAGAGGAACCGACCTGAACGACCGTGGCCGCAGTCAGCGGCGCGAGGCGCGTGAGACGGTGAAACCGGAGTGAGGAACTCCATCAAGGGATCGGTCGCGCGCGGGCCGCGTCAGCCGACGGGATCGACAATTCCTCGGCGTCCACCCAGCGTGGCCGCCGCCTCGCCGCGTACGAAGCGCCCCACCCTTCATCGCCGCCCGGCGGCTACCCATGAAATCCCCGCGTCTATTTCCGGTTGTCTTGCTCAGTCTCGCCGCGTGCGCGCCCC
>JBEGJD010000187.1:0-6282 GCA_041184765.1 Verrucomicrobiota bacterium
GATGTTGCGCCAGTTCATTTGGTCCCGCCTCCGGCTCCCTCCACCAGGCGCACAAAGATGTCCTCGAGGTCCGTGAGGCCATGCCGCGCGCGCAGTTCGGACAACGAGCCCTCCGCCAGCAGCCGTCCACCGTGGATCACGCCGATCACATCGCAGAGTTTCTCCACCTCGCTCATGACGTGCGTGGAGTAGATTACAGTTTTGCCGGCGGCGCGGCACTCGCGAACGAAGCCCACGACGGTGCGGGCGGTCATCACATCGAGCCCGAGCGTGGGCTCGTCGAAGATCATCACGGGCGGATCATGCACGATCGTGCGCGCGATCGAGGTCTTCTGCTTCATGCCGGTCGAAAGCTGGTCACAGCGGCGATCGAGGAACTCCGCCATCCCGAGGCGCTCGGCAAGTTCGCCGGTGCGCGCGCGGATGGCGGCGTCGGTCATGCCGTTGAGGCGCCCGAAGTAGCCGATCATTTCGCGGGCGGTGAGCCGCGCGTAGAGCGCGGTGGAGGCCGCAAGAAAACCCACCCGGGCGCGCACGCGGTCGGGCTCGGCCGCGACGTCATGGCCCGCGACCACCGCCGTGCCGCGGGTCGGCCGCAGGAGCGTGGCCAGCATGCGCAGCGTGGTGGTCTTGCCCGCGCCGTTGGCTCCGAGCAGCCCGTAGATCGTGCCAGGCTCGACGCGGAAAGAAACGTCGAGCGCGCCGTGGATCTCGCCGCGCTTCTTGTCGCGGAAAGTCTTGGTGAGTTGGCGGGCCTCGATCACGGGAAAGGTCGGGGCGTCACGGCATCGTCGCGACGCCGAGGATGATCGCCGCCGCGAGCGTGAAATCCTTCACGGCCTGAGTCTTCTCGACGTCGGTCCATTCATCCAAGGAGTGGCCCCGGCCGCCCTTGTTCGCCGAGTTCCGCGCGATGGCCACCGCCGGGATGCCGAGGCTGATGGGAATGTTGGCGTCGGTGCTGCTCGTCTCCCAGACAGGCACCTTGTCGAAGACCTGCATCGTGGCCGCGATCTGGCGCGCGATCGGGGAATCGGTCGGGGTGGTGCCCGAGGGACGTTCGCCGATCAACTTCAGCTCGGCCGTCACGCGGCCGAACGTCGTCTGGCGGGCCGCGTTCTCCTCTTCCACGGACTCGGCGACGATCCGCTTGAACTCGGCGTCGATCTTGCGGAGCTCCTCGGGCGAGGCGGAGCGCATATCGACCTCCATCGCGACCTCGAACGGGATGGAATTCACCGAGGTGCCGCCGGAAACCACGCCCACGTTGTAGGAAACCTTGGGCCGCTTCGGCACAACCACTTTGCCGAGCTTCGCCATCGCGTTGCCCATGGCGAAGGCGGGGTTCACCTGGCCAAAGGCGCCCCAGCTGTGCCCACCCGGACCCTTGAACGTGACCTTGTACCGCAGGCTGCCCAGCCCTCCGTTGGTGACGACGTCGTTGTTGCCGCCGTCGACCGAGATGAAGCGCGCGATGCGGTCCTTCCACGGGCCCTTGTTGAACAGGTAACGCATCCCGCGCAGGTCGCCCTGCCCTTCCTCGCCGACGTTGCCGATGATGAGCATGTCGCCGGGCGTCTCGATCTTCGCCTCCCGGATCGCGCGCGTGAACGCCAGGACTAACGCCAGCCCCCGGGTGTCGTCGCCCACGCCGGGCGCAATGAGCCGCGTGCCGCTGCGCTTCACGCGCACGTCGGTGCCGGCCGGAAACACGGTGTCGAGATGCGCCGCGACCGCGAGCAGCGGTCCCTGCCCCTTGCCCCGCCGGACGCCGATGACGTTACCTTCAGCGTCGGTGGAAATGTCCTCGATGCCCGACTCACGCAGCAGCCGCGCGAACGCCTCGCCACGCGCCTTCTCGCCGAAGGGCGGCGCGGGAACCTCGGTGAGCTGGATCAGCTCCGCCACGAAACGATCGAAGTCGCGCTCGTAGGCGGAGACGACCGCCTTGAATTGCGGCGAGGACACAAGCTCGCGCGCGCGGGTCTCTTCCGGCGTGGCGGCGACGACGGCGGCGGACAGCGCGAAAACGACGGCGAGCGACGCGAGCAGGCGGCGCAGCTTGAAGGCGGGGGATCTCATCCCGTGAACGGGAGCCCTCGCTCTCCGGAGGTCAAGTCGCGGGTCACGCCCCCACCGGATGCCAGATGGTCTTGAATTCCACGAAATCACGGATCGCGTGGACGGATTGCCCGGCGGCACCCAGCCAGTCGGCGGTTGTGGCGAGCTCCGTGAAACGCACGCGCTTCACGCTTTCCGCGGCGCCGAGTCGCAGCGCCTTGCGTTCGTCGGCGGACGCGGCCGCGCTGATCGCACGCAGGTGGGCATGGGTCGCGAAAGTCGGCAGCAGTTCGCGGCGGAACCCGGTGAGGAGATTGACCACGCCGCCCGGCAGGTCGCTTGTCGCGAGCATTTCGCCCAGCAGGACCGCGGGGTACGGGGTCTGCTCCGAGGCGAGCGCAACGACGGTGTTACCACTCACGATCACGGGAGCGACGAGTGAGATCAGCCCGAGCAACGCGGGAGCGTCGGGCGCGATCACGCCGACGACACCCATGGGCTCGGTGACGGTGAAATTGAAATGCGGCGACGCGACCGGATTTACGTTGCCCAGCACCTGCTCGTACTTGTCGGCCCAGCCGGCGTAGTGCACGAGGCGGTCGGTGGCGGCGTCGACCTCGCGTGTCGCGGCGGCGCGACCGGTGCCGAAGCGGGCGAGCGTGTCGATCATCTCGGCGCGGCGCGCCTCGAGCATCTCACCCAGCCGGTAGAGGATCTGGCCACGGTTGTAGGCGGTGCGGCGAGCCCAGCCCGGACCGGCCTTGGCGGCGGCCTCGACGGCGTTGCGCAGGTCCTTCCGCGAGCACTGCGGCACGTGGGCGAAGAACGCGCCGCGGGCGTCTTGCACGGGAAAAACGCGGCCGGATTCCGAGCGGATGAACGCCCCGCCCACGTAGGGCTTCGGGGTTTTGGTGACAGTCAGGCGGGGCATGAGATTAACCACGAAGGGACACGAATGGACACGAAGGCTTCAGAGGACGATCCGCTCCCATTCGAGTTTGGGACGGCGGAAATTGACGACGAGCCCGACGCGGAGGGCCGTGATCCGGAGATAGTTCAACATCTGACCGCGCTCATGGTCGGTGATGCGATCGATGACTTTGGCGTCTACGATGACGGAGTCCTCCACGACCAGATCGGGCACAAACTCCGAAACCCGCTCACCCTTGTACATCACTGGGAACCTCCGCTGTTGATCACACCGGATGCCACGGAGCCGGAACTCGACGACCAAGGCGTTCTCGTAGGGATGTTCGTGCAGACCGTGTCCAACCCCGCGCAGAACCTCGATCGCGCAGCCGACGATCGAGTACACAAGCTCACCGTGTAGGAGCGCCTGCCCTTCGTGTCCCTTAGTGTCCATTCGTGGTTCACGACTGCTCAGACTGCCCGCACGTAATCGAGCAATCCGTGGCGGCCGCCTTCGCGGCCGAAGCCGCTTTCCTTGTAGCCGCCGAAGGGCGAGGCGGGGTCGAACTTGTTGTAGGTGTTGGCCCACACGACGCCGGCCTTCAGCTCGGAGCTCAGCTTCAGGATGCGCGAGCCCTTCTCCGTCCACACGCCCGCGCTCAGTCCGTAGGCGGTGTTGTTGGCCTTCTCCACCGCCTCGTCGATCGTGCGGAACGTGATCACACTCAGCACCGGGCCGAAGATCTCCTCGCGCGCGATGCGGTGGCTCATGGTCACGTCGCTGAACACGCTCGGCCGGAAGTAAAACCCCTTCGCCGGCAACGGGCACGCCGGCTGGTGCAGCGTCGCGCCCTCGCGCACGCCGCTCGCGACCAGCGCCGTGATGCGCTTGAGCTGCGCGCGGGAATTGATCGCGCCGATGTCGGTGTTCTTGTCCATCGGGTCCCCCACCCGCAGCGTCGCGATCCGCCGGCGCAACCGCGCCAGCACCGCCTCGGCGACCGGCTCCTGCACCAGCAGACGGGAGCCCGCGCAGCACACGTGGCCCTGGTTGAAGAAGATGCCGTTGACGATGCCCTCGACGGCCTGATCGAGCGGAGCGTCCTCGAGGATGATGTTGGCCGCCTTGCCGCCGAGCTCGAGCGTCAGCTTCTTCTCGGTGCCGGCCAGCGAGCGGAGGATCGCCTTCCCTACCTCCGTGGAGCCCGTGAACGCGATCTTGTCGGCCGAGGGGTGCGCCACCACCGCGGCGCCCGTCTCGCCCGCGCCGGCGACGAAGTTCACCACGCCGGGTGGCAACCCCGCCTCCTGCAGGATCTCGGCGAACTTGAGACACGTGATGCTGGTCGTCTCGGCGGGCTTCAGCACGACCGTGTTCCCCGCGGCCAGCGCCGGCCCGAGTTTCCACGCGAGCATCAGCAGCGGGAAATTCCAGGGGATCACCTGCCCCACCACCCCGAGCGGGGCCACGCGCGCACCAGGCGCGAGGTGCTCCAGTTTGTCGGCCCAGCCCGCGTGGTAAAAGAAATGCGCCGCGGTCATCGGCACGTCGAAGTCGCGCGACTCCTTGATCGGCTTGCCGCCGTTGAGAGTCTCGGCGACGGCGAACTCCCGCGCTCGGTCCTGCAGCAGCCGCGCGATGCGGAAGAGGTATTTACCCCGCTCGGCGCCGGGCAGCCGGCTCCACGCCGGGAACGCCCGCCGCGCCGCCGCGTAGGCCGCGTTCACATCGGCCGCTCCGGCCAGCGCGATCTCCGCGAGCTTCCGCTCGTTGGCCGGATTGATCGTGTCGAAATAACGGCCCGACTTCGGCGCGGTGAAGCGGCCGTTGATGAACAAATCGTAGCGGGGCTTTAGCTTCGGGTCGGCCGTCTCCGGCGCCGGATCGAAGGTCCAACGGTCGCCGAACAGCAGTTCGGGCGCGCGCCGGGGTGAACGGGAGGACGGACGGGCGGACGGGACGGGCATGGACGGAAATTCGTTTCGGCTCAGTAAGACTCGGCGGCCTCGCTGAAATAGAACGGCGCCTGGTAGGCCCCGGTCCGCTCCTTCTCGAGCTGGCGCACGAGGTCGTTGAGCAGCGCGCTCGCGCCGAAACGGTAGCGGGTGTTTTCGAGCCACGCGTCGCCGAGCGTCTCCTTCACCGCGATGAGGAACTGCAGCGCCTGTTTCGCGGTGCGGATGCCGCCGGCCGGCTTCATGCCGGCCGCGACGCCCGTGGCGAGGTAGTGGTCGCGGATCGCCTCGAGCATAACCTGGTTGTTGCCGAGCGTGGCGTTGAGGCCGGTCTTGCCGGTGCTGGTCTTGATGAAGTCACCTTCGCGGATCACCCGGAGGGCGAGAAACGAAGCCGCGCGGATACTGTCGTAGGTCTCCAGCTCGCTCACCTCGAGGATCACTTTGAGCGCCGCGGGACCGCACGCCTCGACGACCGAGGAAATTTCATCCTGCACGCGCCCGAGCTCGCCGGCGAGAAACGCCCCGCGGTTGATCACCATGTCGATCTCGTCGGCGCCGTCCTCCACCGCCGCGCGCACTTCCGCGAGCCGCGTGCGCAGCGGTGCCTGCCCGCTGGGGAAGGCCGTGGCGACCGACGCGATACGCACGCCGGAGTTCTCGCCGAGCGCGCGGCGCGCGTGCCGCACCATCGAAGGGTACACGCAGACCGCCGCGACGGGAGGAATGTCCCCGGTGTCGTGCGGCCGCACGGCCTTGGCGCAGAGCGAAGCCACCTTGCCGGGGGTGTCCTTCCCCTCGAGCGTGGTCAGGTCGACCATCGAGACGGCGGTGCGCAGGCCCCAGACCTTCGCGGCCTTCTTGATCGAGCGGGTCGCGTATTTCGCGACGCGTTCCTCGACCCCGACCTGATCCACATTTCCGACCTCGTCGATCAGCCGCCGCAGGGCGGCCGGTTGAGCGTTCACGACCATGGGCTCGACTATCGGTCGGGTACCCGCGAAAACAAACGAAAACTCCCCCCGCGAACCGATGCACCGCCTCTCGCGACTTCTTCTTCCGCTCACCGTCCTTACTTTCTCCACCAGCGGTTGCGCCGCGCCCGCTGCGACCAAGGTCGCTCCGCCAGCAATCGCCGGGATCCTCGAGGCACCACCCAACGACGAGGCGAGCGGGCTCGCGGCGTCGCGCCGTACCCCGGGATTGCTCTGGACGCACGATGACAGCGGCGGACAGCCGGAGATCTACGCGGTTGAGCCCGGCGGGCGCCTCCGCGGCGTGCTCCGGCTGGAGGGCGTTAAGGCGGAGGACTGGGAGGACCTCGCCGCCGCCGAATTCGACGGCAAGGCGTGGCTG
>JBEGJD010000188.1:0-4484 GCA_041184765.1 Verrucomicrobiota bacterium
GTGCGGCGTGCAGCGGGACTTCAGCGGATTTTCCGACACCTTCCTCACCCTTGCGGCGATCGCGCCGTTGCTGGAGGGCAGCACCCGCATCTCGGGCATCGCGCACACCCGCAAACAGGAGACCGACCGCGTCGCCGGCATGGCGCGCGAGCTCCGGCGCCTGGGTCAGGAGGTGGAGGAGACGGAGGACTCGCTCACCATCCATCCGCGTCCCCTGCGCGCCGGCGAGACCGTCGACACCCATGGCGACCACCGTTTTGCGATGAGCCTCGGCATTCTGGGCTGCCATGACCTGCACGGCGACGGCCGCCCGTGGCTCACCGTGCGCGACCCGGCGTGCTGCGCGAAGACGTTCCCGGATTTCTTCACCGTCTTGGAAAACCTGCGCATCCGCTCCTCCGCCCGC
This sequence comes from Verrucomicrobiota bacterium, assembly GCA_041184765.1. Taxonomy (GTDB): domain Bacteria; phylum Verrucomicrobiota; class Verrucomicrobiia; order Opitutales; family Opitutaceae; genus ER46. Next base: position 407 of record JBEGJD010000188.1, read on the forward strand.
CGATGACTCCGAAGACTTTCCTCATTGTGGCGATCGACGGCGGCGCGGCTTCCGGCAAATCGTCCACCTCGCGCGCGCTCAGCGCCCGGTTCAACCTCCTCCACGTCGACACCGGTTCATTTTACCGCGCGCTCACGGCGGAACTGCTGCGGGCGGGCGTGGTGCCAACTGACGTTTCGGCGGTGGAGACGGCGCTCGGCCGCATCACCCTCGGCACGCGACTCGAGGGCCGATCGGCCTTGATGGAAGTCGGCGGCCGCGTGGTTCCGGAGGCCGAGATCCGCGGCCGCGAGGTCAACGCCCACGTCTCCCATTTCGCCGCCGTGCCCGCGGTGCGCGCCTTCCTGCTCGCCTACCAGCGCGGTCAGGCCGGCTTCGCTCGCGAACGTGGTTTCCGCGGACTCGTGATGGAGGGCCGCGACATCGGCTCGGTGATTTTCCCGCAGGCCGACTTCCGTTTCTTCCTCCACGCCGATCCGGCGGAACGCGCCCGTCGCCGTGCCCGCGAAGGCGGACAGGACTCCATTGCGGAGCGTGACCGGCTCGATTCCTCGCGGCAGACGGCTCCCCTCGCCCTTCCGCCCGGAGCCGTCGCCGTCGACACCACGTTCAATACGCTCGAAGAAGTCGTGGAAACAATCGCGCGTCCGATCGCGGCCGCCTTGTCCGCATGAGCCGGGCGTTTCCCCAGGTGGAGATGTCGCCGGTTTACGGCGTGTGCCACTACCTGCTGCGCGTGTTTTTCGAGATGTTCTTCCGCGGCCAGGCGAGCGGGATGGAAAATTTGCCGGCGAGCGGTGGATTTCTCGTGGCGGCCAACCACGCGAGCTTCATCGACCCGCCGGCGATCGGCAGCCTCATCCCCCGCCAGATCGCCTACTTCGCGCGCAAGACGCTTTGGAAGCCAGGCTTCGCTTCGTGGTGGCTCGACTCCGTCGGCACGATCCCGGTCGACCGCGACGGCGGCCAGGATGTGAGCGCGATCAAGCGCGTGTTGCGCGCCCTCAAGGAAGAACGCGGCCTGATTCTGTTTCCCGAAGGCACCCGCACCCCCGACGGCAACCTGCAGCCGGCGAAGCCCGGCGTGGGCTTCATTGCGATCAAGACCCAGGTGCCGGTCGTGCCCGTGCGCATCTTCGGCTCGTTCGAGGCCTACGGAAAGGGTCGCGCCCCGCGATTCGGAACTCCCGTGAGTGTCGTGTTCGGCGAGCCCTTGTCGCCGGCCGACTACGACGACCCCAAGGCCGGCAAGGACCGCGCGCAGGTGGCGAGCGAGCGCATCATGGCCGCCATCGCCCGCCTGCAGCTGCCGCCCGAGACGATCGTCTGAAGCGAATCGTTTCCCGCCCTCTCCAGCGGGAAACGATGCCGGCGTGCGCCCGCTTCCTCCCAGCGGGTCACGCCCTTGGGGATCGTCACAACCTTACCTCCCCCGCGTTCGTCCTGCGGACACTTCCCGAACCCCGAAGCCCATGAGAACCCCCGCCCTGTTCATCGCGGCCCTTGCGGCCATTTCCGTGACTTTCCCCGCCGGCACCGCCGCGGCCAACGCGCCCGCCGATCCGCGACCGCGCCAGGATGCCAACGGCAATCCCCTCCGCTACGCCGCCACGGGGCACGTCTCGAACTACGACGAAGCCAAGGTCGGCGCCTACACCCTGCCCGACCCGCTCGTGTTTCAGGATGGGCGCGCGGTGCGCGATGCTTCCGACTGGACCCGCCGCCGGGCGGAGATCCGTGCCCTCTACGAGTCGGAGATCTATGGCCGCGTGCCCGCGACAGTACCCGCGGTGCGCTTCGAGGTCGTCGCGACGGATCCGACCGCCCTCGACGGTCTCGCGACCCGCCAGCACCTCGTCGGGCATTTCGGGCCCGGTCCGGACGGACCGAAGGTCAACGTGGTGCTCTACCTTCCGAAGCCGCGGGCGACACCGGCCCCGCTGCTGGTGCAGCTGCTATTCGGTCCGCCGCCGGGACTGGCACCCGCCTCCCCTTCGCCGAAGGAAGCCAAGACTACACCGCCTAGGGCGATGCCCCGTGAACATGCCCCGCTGGCGGACATCGTCGGCCGCGGCTACGCGTATGCGCTCCTGCGCTACACGGAGATCGAGGGCGACCGCGCCGAAACCCACCTCACGGGCGTACGCCGCCTCGCCCTGCGCCCAGGACAGGACAAACCCGCCGCCGACGAATGGGGCACCATCGCCGCGTGGAGCTGGGGTGTGAGCCGCATCACCGACTATCTCCTGACGAATCCTGCCCTCGACGCGGGCCGCCTCGCCGTGATCGGCCACTCGCGCCTCGGCAAGACGGCGCTCTGGGTCGGCGCGACCGACGAGCGCTTCCGCATCGTATTCTCCAGCTGCAGCGGCGAAATGGGCGCGGCGCTCGCGCGACGGGACTACGGCGAGTCCGTCGACGACATGGCCGCCAACTTCCCCTGGCAGTTCGCCGGCAATTTCCAGAAGTATCCGGGAAAATGGCACACGATGCCGGTCGACTCGCACCTGCTGATCTCCCTCTCCGCCCCGCGTGCGGTGTTCGTCACCGGTGGAACACAGGACCAGTGGGCCGATCCGCGTGGGCAATTTCTCGCGCTCGCGGCCGCAGGTCCCGTCTGGCGGCTCCTCGGCGGCGCCGACCTCGGAGTGAAGGAGATCCCCGCCCTCGATACACCGGTCATCAACGGCGACCTCGGTTTCCTGTACCACACCGGCGGCCACACCATCCTGCCCGCCGACTGGCAGGCGTTTCTCGATTTCACCGCAAGGGCGTTCAACCGTCCCGGCCATTGACAACAGGGACGGCCCCACCGATCCGAAGCTCCGGAAGCATCACGGCCCGGCCATGAAACCGTCCTCGGTTCCGGCTTGGGAACGATACTGGCCGGTGCGAGTGGTTCCGCTCCGGTAATTGTACAGCTCGATCACTCGAGTCAGCTCGACCAAGCTGATCTTTCCGTCGTGGTTGAAATCGGCGCTGTGATAGCAGGAAAGCGTGATCGCTGCGGACGAAGAGCGTGCCGGATCCGCGGCGAAGCCGTCCTCCGTGGCGCTTGTAGCCACGGCATAGCAACCCGTGCGGGTGGTTCCGTTCCGGCAGTTGTAGAGCTCTATCAATCGCGTCAGCTCAAGCAGGCTGATCCGGAAGTTACGGTCCGTGTCGGCCGAGTGCAGTCCGAGCGTCACGTGCAAGGGGTCGGGGCTCGCGAGCAGCAGGAGATTCGGACCGGCCAACGCAAGCGTCACCGGTGCCGCGATCGTCCGCACGCCGCCTTGATCAGCCGGAATGCTCACGGAGTAAGAGAAGCTCACCGGACTTGGCGGGACGGTCGACCAAGCCCACGTCAATACCCCGGTCGCACCGCCGGCAGGCCGGGAGCTGGCACCGCCGGTCGTGTCGCCGATCAAGCTCCAGCCGGCCGGAAGGGCGACCTTCCACTCCAGCGCCGTCGCGGTGCCTGGATAGGTCACGGTGTTGGCGATGGCGAGGGGAGATCCCGAAACATGGGCGGAAGTCGCCGCTTGCGTCGCGATCGTGCCGGCGGGAATGACGCCCACCGGAACTGCGTTGGAGATCGTCGTGCCGCCGGCATTGGAGACCGCCACGGAGTAGACCCCGGCCTGGGTGGCATCAGCCGAGGCGGATTGGTAAACGGCGGACGTTGCGCCCGCGATCGGCACTCCGTCCTTTCGCCACTGGAAGGTGAAGGGACCGGTACCACCGGCGGCGACATTCAGGGTGAACCCCCCGCCGGCGTTCACTTGCAGGGCCGAAGGTTGCTGGGTGATGGAAGGAGCCGGAATGGCGCTGACGACATAAGTAGCTTCCGCAAAAGTGCTCACTTCACCATCCGTCGCTGTAAGGCGAAGCAGATAGGTGCCGGCGACCGAGAATGATGCCGTCGTATCAACGGCGCTCTCGTTGGAGAAGACGACCGGGCCGGGACCGCTGACGAGCGACCACTTGGTCGCAAAGGCCCCGGGAGGATTCGGTTCGCCGTCATCAGTGACCGTCGCGTCGATGGCGACCGAGGTTCCCGCGACGGCACCTCCGGGCCCGGCGTCGACAAACGGGG
>JBEGJD010000189.1:0-8171 GCA_041184765.1 Verrucomicrobiota bacterium
CCGTGGTGAAATGGCTCGGTGGTGCCATTCCCAACACAACCTACTCCCCGCGCAGGTCGTAACAAAGCAGGCGCGGCGTAGTGCCGTGCAGGGCGTCGCGGGTGTTCTGGCAGACGTAGAGTAGGCCGCGGCTGAGCGCGGGCGGGGTCCAGGATTCCGTGGCCGCAAAGAGCCACGCGCGTTCGAGGACGCGCACGCCTTTCGGCGAGAGGTCGAGCCGCACGAGGTGACCGAACTCTCCCAGCGCCAGCACCTGGCCGTCGACTGCGAGCAGGAAGGCGCGAAACGTCCCGGTGCGGATCTCCCGCGGTCCGCGCGGCTCGCGCACGGTTTCCGTCCACAAGGGTTGGTCGCGCCAGACTTCTCGTCCGGTCGCCACCTCGACGCACACGAGCTCCGCGTCCTGCGGGCCGTGGCCGTGGATGCCGTAGAGATGTTCGCCGAGCCGCAGGGCCGACATGAAATGCATGCCGAAAGTCGGGTTCTTCCAAACCGCCGCGGCCGTGCCGTCGGCCCTTGCCTCCACCAGCACGCCCCCGGACCCGTAGCATTCGGAAACGAGCACCCGGTCGCCCAGCACGACGGGCGAGGCGGCGTTGACGGACTCATAGCGCGTGCCGCGCCACGGGAAGCGGAAATCGGCCGCGCCGGTCTTCGGGTCGAGACACAGCAGACCGCCGGTGGGCGGCCGGCTTTCGCCGCCGGCGAAGACGAGCACCCGCTCGCGTCCGTGCAGCCGGGCGGGGACGGGTGATGCATAGCTCGCGCCCCATTCCGTCTCGGTGCCCCACTGCATCCGCCCCGTGGTGACGTCGAACGCCGCCACACCCGGTCCGCCCGGCGCGCCCAGCTGCACGATGACGACGTCGCCGACCACGAGCGGGCTCGCTCCGACCCCGAATAAGTTCTGCTTGATGCCGAATTCGCCGTGGAGATCGCGCCGCCAGTTCACGCGTCCGGACGCGAGGTCGATGCAGTGCAGCCGACCCTCCGCGCCAAACGTGAACACGCGCCCGCCGGCGATCGCCGGACTGGCGCGCGGACCGGGGTTGTAGCCGTAGCGATCGCGGTACGCCGTCGGGTACTTCACCTGCCAGAAACGCCGCCCGTCGCCGGCTTGGACGCAATCGACGACCTCTTCGTTGCCGACGCGGTGGAAGAGCACCAGCCGCTCGCCCGCGACCACCGGCGAGGCGAAGCCCTCACCCTTGCGCATTTCCCAGACCGGAGTGAGTCCCGCGGCGGGAAAATTGCGGCGCAGGCGGGTTTCAACCGAGGTCAGATTGTGCGCGGGCCCGAGAAAGTTGGGCCAGTCCGACGTACGCGCTCCGGGGACGAGGGCCCGCGGCGCGGTGTGCGCGGTGGCCTCGGGGTTTTCCCGTGGCTGCGCCGCCGCAGGTACGGGCCCGGCTTCGAACGCCGGCGGCGCGGGATCGGTGAAGACCTTTTCGGCCGCGAGAACTCGAACCGCACCCGTGGCGAGCAGCGCTAGCGTGAGGACCTTCGCGGTGCGACGACGCGAAAAGCGCCCGTTTGATTTCCTGTGCTCCGGCGGCGGGGTGGGGCGGCTCATGACGGTTGATCGAGAGAGTTTGCCGTGAAGGCGGACGTCAACGAAGCGGGTGTTGTGGAATTCAGTGGAAACCTTGCGACCGCCTTCGTGTCGGACACCTTGCCTTGGAGCCATGAAAACCACCGTTGCCGCTCTGCTCGCCCTGCTGCTGGTCGCCCCTGTTCAGGCGGAAATCTTCCGACCGGGTGGCGGCCGTTCCGCTCCGATTGACGTTCCTCGCGGGGGCTCGCGCGGCGAGCACCGCCCGGCGCCGCCATCGCGTTGGCATGAGCATCCGCGCCATGCCGGGCGAGTGGTCGGATTCGGCTACGGCTACTTCGCACCAGGTTACACTTACGGTTACTCTCCGGGTTACGCCTACAGTTATTATCCGGGCTACGGCGTCGATTATCCTTATTACGGGGTCTACGCGCCCGCCTCCGTGGCTTCATCCGGAATGCTGCTGGGAGCCCTGGCCGGCGGCATCATCGGCAACAACAGCGGAACCTTCGGGCACAGCGGTTGGCGTGGTGCCGCGTGGGGTGCCGGCGCCGGACTGCTGATTGGCTCCGTGGTCGACGCCGAGCGTGCGCGAGAGGCTCAGGTCCGCGCTCCCGCTCCGACGGTTGTCTATGCTCCGGCTCAGACTGCCGCGGCCGCTCCCGCCGGGTCGCCCCCGCCGCAGGTCACGATCATCAACAACTACTACGGCGCCTCACCCATGAGCGCGGCCAACAGCCTTTTCTGCCGCTGAGCCTTATCCCTTTCCGGCTTCCGCTGTGACTTTGCCCGCGGTTGCCGCGTCCTTTCCTCTGTTCCCAACCATGACGACCGTGATCTCCCGTCTCCTCCTCGCCGTCCCCGCGGCCGGCGGCCTCTTCCTCGCCGGCTGCACCACCACCGAGGGCGTCAAGAACCCCTCCGGCGTGCCGGTGACCGAGATGCGCCCGGATGAGCGCGGATTTGTCGCGGGCACGGGCATCGAGTCGCAGGATCTCGTGACGGTGACCGATCGCATGGCCCGCAGCATCCTCGGAATCCCGCAGATCGCCCGGGCGCAGACGCCGCCCAGCGTCGTCCTGGAGCCCGTGGTGAACAGCACGCGATTCCCGATCAACAAGGAGATCTTCCTCACGCGCATCCGCACGCAGCTGAACTCCAAGGCCGCCGGCCAGGTGAGCTTCCTCGACCGCGAGATGATGCGCACCCTCCAGCGTGAGCGTGAGCTCAAGCGTTCCGGCCAAGTGACCGCGAGCTCCGATCCCAACGCGGTCGAGTTCGGCGGCGCGGATTACTTCCTCACCGGCAAGCTCGAGGGCATGTCCACGCGCACCAGCGCGGGCACCAGCGACTACATCCTCTACAGCTTCCGGCTCACCGACGCCCGTACCAGCCGCATCGTCTGGGAGGACATGGCTGAGATCAAGAAGCAGGGCCTCGAAGACGCGGCTTACCGCTGAGCCCCTTGGCCGCGCCGGTGTCATCGCCGCGCCACCGCGTCCTCTTCGCGGCCGCGCTTTGCCTGCTGCTCGCCTCTTGCGCGACGCCGCCCGGGGAGCCGCGGGCCGGGGCGTCCACGACACGTGGCGCGGCGGAGGTACCCGAGCGCGACCGGGTGCTTCATGCCTACCGCGAGGCGGCGACGGCATTGCGCGCCGGTCGGTACGATGCGGCGAAGGCCCGTCTCGACGACGCCATCGCGCGCATCGGCGGCATCATCGCGAATGACGCCGACGCCGCGCGGGCGCGCGGCCTGTTCTCCGCCGAGGGTTCCAAGGTCTTCATCGGCGAGCCGTACGAGCGCGTGATGGCCTACTATTACCGCGGGATCCTCTACTGGCGGGATGGCGAGCCCGACAACGCGCGGGCCTGTTTCCGCTCGGGGAGCTTCATCGACGCGGGGACCGCGGAGGAGAAATACGACGCCGACTACGTGTTGCTCGACTACCTCGACGGGCTCGTCACGACGAAGCTGCAGGGAGACAGTTCCGAGGCGCTGGCCCGCGCCCGAGCGCACGCGGGGGAAAAGCGTCCGCTGCCCGACTACAATCCCGCCGCCAACGTGCTTTTCTTCGCGGAGTACGGGCACGGACCACGCAAGTACGCCGCCGGGCCCTACGGCGAACAGCTCCGTTTTCATGTCGAGGACTCGCCCTCGCGCTCCGCGCGGCTGATCCTCGAAGAAGGACGGAAGGTGGTGCCGCTGCCTGCCTACGATGATCTGGGATTTCAGGCGGTGACGCGCGGACGCCGAGTGATGGATTACATCCTCGGCAACAAGGCGGTCTTTAAGGCGGGGGTAGACGCCGCGAGTGACATCGCCCTTGCCGGGGCGGTTATCGCGAGCGACGAGGCGCGACGCCGTGAGCGGCGCGGACGCGACAGCGATGACGCCGGCGCGGCCGCCCTCGGGCTCGGCGTAATCGGAGTCATCGGCAAGGTCGTCTCGGCCGCCACTCGCCCGGAAGCCGACACGCGCCAATGGGGCAACCTACCCCAGCGTCTGAGTTTCGCCGCCCTGCGTTTGCCGCCGGGCGCCCACTCCGGGCGACTTGAGTTCCTCGACCGTGAGGGGCAGGTGCTCACCGCGCGCACCCGAACCGTCTCATTCGAGGTCCCGGAGGGCGATCGCGACACGGTCGTCATTTTGAGCGAACTTACCCGCTGAATGGCAGTCTCACTCCCTGTCCCGCGCACCGCATCATGAAATCCTACCTTACTCCATCCTTCGTCGCCGCCTTGGCCTTGCTCGGCCTTTCCGGGTGCGTCAGCGAGACCGGCCCCTTTCCGCCGCTCGACACGACCAAGTTCACGCTCGAGAGCACCGACCGGTTTGTGCTGCTCGACCAGGCCGCCCAGAATTCCGTCACATGCACCGGCCTGCAGGAGGTGCCGCTGTCCGACGGCCGGCTGGAGGTCGTGGCCAACGTGAAGAACCGCGAGAACCGCCGCATCCAGGTTCAGATCAACTGCGTGTTCAAGGACGCCCAGGGCTTCTCCACCGGTGATGAAACCCCCTGGCAGACGCTGATCCTATCCGAGTACGCGACGGAAGCAGTGCGCTTCACGGCGATGAACACCGCGGCCAAGCGCTACACCGTGCGCGTCCGCCAGGCGCGTTGAACCAGCGGTTCCTCCCGCCATGAAAACCCTGATCCGACTTTTTCCGCTCGGCGCTCTGATCTTTTCCGCGACTCTGCCGGCGCAGGAGTCCCGCGACGCCGCGCCCGTGCCGCCGCCGGTGGCACAGGCTCCGGTTCGGTTGCCTTCGCCGGAGATCCCGCGGGCGAACCAAGGCCAGCGGGTTTTCCCGCCGTCACCCGACACGCTCGTTTCGCGGCAGAACGCCGAGGGCGTGCTCGAGGGGTTCCGGCGCGTTTACAAGACCGACGGCGCGCCGCGCATCGTGATCTACGTGAACCGCGCGCTGGTGGATCCCGCTCCAGTCGCGCGCGAAGGAGAAAAATCCACTCCGCCGCCACCCCGGCCCGCGCCTGCGCTGGCCGACCAGCAGACGGTGCGTGAGGTGGAGCGGCTTTTCGGCCGCGCTTTCCGCCACGCAGGCGCCCAGCTCTCCGACCAGACCGTCGCCGCCACGCTGCTGCCGACGGAGCCAGGAGCGCATCTTACAGGCGATCCCGCCGCGCGTGAGCGGGAGGCCCTCGCCAAGATGGCCGACATCGCAATCGAGGTGCTGATATCAAGCCGGAGTCTCGTCATTCCCGAACTCGGGGGTGACGCGATGCTCAACGTCCCTGACATCCAGGCGACCGCGATCCGGCTGAAGGACGCCGCGATCGTCGGCCAAGCCGCCGCCAGCGATGTGATCGGGCGCGGGGCGCAGGCGGGCCGCGCGGTGCGGCGCTTCAGCATGCAGGACATCACGGAGGCGACGGCCCTCGCGCTGATGGAGGACATGCTCATCGGGCGCCGCTGACCGCGCCCGGTCTTTCCGTTTATTTCCGCGGCGGGAACGCGGTTTCCTTGGTCGCCTCCGCGATGTCGCGGAGTGCCTGGTCGAGCGCTTCCTTGTCTTTGCCCTGCATGCGCACGTGGGTTGCGCCAGTGGAGAAGTCGATCGTGGCACCGTTCTGGATCGGTACCTCCAGCGGAGCGGGCACGGGGTGTCCGCGGCGCGTCGCGACGGGTGGCGGAGGCAGGTTCAGGGCCGGCATTTTCACTTCCGGCAGCGGCGGAGGCGGGATGGGCGGCGGCTGGAACGACGTCGCGAAATCGCGGTTGATGCGCCGATGGTCGGGTTTGGCGGGCCTCTCCCGGAGGGCGGGCCGGATCGTGGCGAAGTAAAAACCGGCGATCGCGGCCACGAGGACGACGGCCCAGACGAGGCGGGATTTCATGGGTCAGACTGAAGCGACCTTTCGCAGTTTTCGCCAGGCAACCCGCCGGCACGCCGGGCAGCGCCGGAGGCGGCGTGGTTCACCGGCGGCGCCCCAACGAAGTCCGCCTTCGTCCCAAACCGACCATTCGTGACCACACTCGCAAAGCGATCGCCAGCCGCGGGACTCGTTTTCCATCGACCGCGCCCAGCGGGCGGGAGCAAGGCGCAACACGAGGTTACGAAGGGCGCTCACGGCGCTGTCTTCTTGGTTAGGTGCGTGGACAGCCAGGTTTCCGTTTCCCACAGCACGTGCAGCAGGCTCTCGCGCGCGCGGTAACCGTGGCTCTCGTGGGGGAGGACAATGTAGCGAGCGGTCGCGCCGTGGCCCTTCAGCGCCGCGTAGAAGCGTTCGCTCTGGATCGGGAACGTACCCGAGTTGTTGTCGCTCGCGCCGTGGATGAGGAGGATCGGCGCCTTGATGCGGTTGGCGTGGTTGAAGGGCGACATCTGGGCGTAAACCTGCGGCGCCTGCCAGAACCAGCGCGTCTCACTCTGGAATCCGAACGGCGTGAGCGTGCGGTTGTAAGCGCCACTGCGCGCGATGCCGGCGCGGAACAGCGTCGAGTGCGCCAGGAGATTGGCGGTCATGAATGCGCCGTAACTATGCCCGCCCACCGCGACGCGCTTCTCGTCGGTGACGCCCCGCTTCACCAGCTCATCGATCGCGGCCTTGGCGTTGGCCACCAGCTGCTCGACGTAGGCGTCGTTGGGTTTTCCACCCTTCGGGGCGATGATCGGCATGGCCGGGTCGTCGAACACTGCGTAGCCGGCGAGCGTGAACGGCAGGGGCCCCGTCGGGCTCACCCGCGCAAAGCGCTCCGGCGTCGCTTTCACTTGGCTCGCGTTTTCCGCGTCGAGGAACTCGCGCGGGTAGGCCCAGAGCAACGTGGGCAACGGGCCCTGCGCGGGCGTCCAGCCCGGAGGCAGGTAGAGCGTGCCGGAGAGCGGCACGCCATCGGGCCGCTGGTAGCGCACCACCTCGCGCCGCACGTCGTTGAACGCGGGATGCGGATTGCGGTTCGCCGTCAGCGGCGTGAGCGCGCCGGTGGAGTAATCGCGCACGAGAAAATTCAAGGGCTCCGTCGCCGACTCGCGGCTGACGAGCGCGCGTGTGAAGCCGGCATCGAGGAAAGCCACGAATTCCTCGTAATGGGGCGGCGTCGAGCGCCAGAGGCGGCGCGTGGTGCCGGCGGCGGGATCAAGCTCGTCGAGGAACGGACGGTCGCCGTCGGGCGAAGCGCCCTGACCGTGGAGGAAGAGCCGGCCGCCTGGACCGCGCGCGAGCACGAGGCGTCCGAGGGCGTTGCGTACGGTGGCGGCCCGACCGGGGTCGCGGTAACGGTCCTCCGTTTTGCGTTCGAACAGGAGTTTCCGCGCGGAGCCGGGCGTGCCGGGCGCCACATTCCACAACCGCGTGACGCGGGTCGTGGTCCACGTCTCGGAGACGAGGGCGAGGCCGTCGTCGCCCCATTGCACGCCGGTTACGCGGTACTCGAAGCGTTGCTGCTCGACCGGCTTGCCGTTGAAAGGAGCCGGGTGCGTGAACCACGCATCCCGCGCGGTTTTTCCGTCGGGTTGCTTTGCGTTGCGGCCGAGGTCCTGGGTCCAGCTGAGCGTCGCCGGCGCGTCGGCGCGCCAGCCCACGCCGCGCGGCCCGGGGCGCACGCTGCCGGTGTCCGAACCCTCGTTGAGCGGCAGCGAGGCCACGCGGTGTTCCTGGCGGCCGGTACGGTCGTGGACATCGATCGTCACCGGGAAGCGGCTCGAGGGCACGAGGTAGGAATAGGGACGTTGCAGGGTTTCGATGATCAGGTGTTGTCCGTCGGGTGAGGGGAGCACCGACGAGAGCAACCCGCGCACCGGAAGCACGGTCTCGCGGCCATCGAGGGTGACGAGGGCGAGCTCACTCGTGCCGTAGTGATCGAAGAGGGCCTCGTCATGCGGACTGCCGAGCAGGCCGTCGTAGGTGCGCGCGCCGGCGCGAACGCCCTTGCTCTCCTGCACGACGGGGCCGGCCGGCACCGCGGGCTCGATCGGGGCGGGCCCGCGTCCGGCGGGGATGCGGCGGATGAGCAGGGTGGTGTTATCCAGCCAAACCACGGGATCGCCGAAGAAACCGTTGAGTACCGGATCGGTGAGACGGCGGGCGCCGGCCGAGGCGACGTCGACCAGCCAGAGGGCGGAGCCTTGGGTGAAAACGAGCGTGAGCGCGAGGTGGCG
>JBEGJD010000190.1:0-6001 GCA_041184765.1 Verrucomicrobiota bacterium
GCCATCAAGCGTACGGCTGGACCTTCACGGGTTCGGAGGTTGATCCGGTCGCGCTCCAGCACGGGGCCGAGATTCTCGCCGCTAATCCACCGTTCGCGTCTGCTGTTTCGCTCCGGCGGCAACCTGCGCGCGAATGCATTTTCTCCAATGTCGTCGCTCCGGACGAGTGTTTCGCGCTGACGCTCTGCAACCCGCCGTTCCACGCCTCACCCGAGGCCGCCGCGGCCGGCACCCGGCGAAAGTTGCGCCAGCTCGGCGGCGGGGCCGCTCCTCGTCTCACGCGAAATTTCGGAGGCACTCGTTCCGAGCTTTGGTGCACCGGCGGCGAGCTCGGCTTTATTCGTCGGATGATCGTCGAAAGCCGCGTCATCGCCGGGCAGGTTGGCTGGTTCACCACGCTGGTCTCCAGCCGCGAGCATCTGCCATCCTTGGAGCGCGCTCTGGAACGTGCCGGGGCCGGCGACATTCGCGTGCTGCCGCTTGAACACGGCCAGAAGAAAAGCCGCATCCTCGCCTGGCGCTTCGGTCGCTGAGAGCTTGTTCCCGCCGCGTCGCCCGGGCGAATCAGGCTGCACCGGGTCCTCGTTCGGCCCCGTGGTTTCACGTGAGTGCTCCGCGCCGGTCCGCTTTGGAGGGACCGCGATGCCCGCAGGCCAGGTTTGCGAAAAAGGTTTGTGCGGGCGGAGGCGCGGGGCGCTAAATGATCCGATGCGTCAGTTTATCCCGCCCTGCCGTCGCCGGCCTTCGCCGGGTCGACGCCTGTTGGCGGGTTTGGTTGCCTTGCTGCTGGCCCCGGGTCCGGCGAGCGCGCTGACGCTCAAGGACTTGCTGGAGGAAAAGGACCTGACGCCGAAGAAGTTCGCCACGCGTTTCGCCGACTTCGAATACGAGTTCGGAGCGGACGTGCTGCCGGCGGATGTCTTCCTCTCGAGGCGGAAGGGCGACTGCGACGATTACGCCGTGCTGGCCGATCATGTGCTCCGGCATCACCGTCAGACTCCCCGCCTGATCCACGTGCGCATGGTCGGACGCGTGGCGCACGCGGTCTGCTACGTCACGGAGGCCAAGGCGTTCCTCGACTACAACAACCGCAAATACGCGATCAACGTGGAGCGTTGCGGGGCGTCGCTTCGTGAGATCGCGACGCAGGTTGCGGAATCGTTCAAGGCCAACTGGACATCCGTATCCGAATTCACTTACACGTATGAAGAGGATCGAAAGCGTTTCGGCGTGACGGTCGTCAAAACCGACTCCCCATCCGCTGACCCCGACCGGAACTCCCCCGCGGCGAAGGCCGCCCGCTGAAACCCCTCCTTTCCCCACCGCCGTGAGTGATCCGATCATCCGCCGAATCGTGGCCCTGTTCGCCACCGTGGCCGCCATTTTGGTGGTCGTGGCGGCGGTGGCGCTCCGCAACATCAGCCGGGCGACCGCGAGCAACGATTGGGTGAACCAGACGCACGCGGCGATCCTCGAGCTAGGTTCGCTGCGCGGCTCGTTCCTCGCGAGCGACGCGGCGCTGCGGACGCTGCTTGTGACCGGCTCGGAGCAGGACGAGGCGGCCTGCCGGGAGGCGATGTCCAATCTTTCAGAAAATCTCGAGGTGCTGCGGGCGCTGCTGCGGACGGACCGGGCCTCCGCCCCGGCCCTGGAGCGGCTCGACGCGCTGTCGGAGGGGCGCTCGAAGCTCACACGGGACGCGCTCGCGGCGCGGCGCGGCGGGAAACCCGAGGCGATCCGCTCGCTGGTGCTGTCGGACACGGCGGCCGGGGTGACCTCGGAGGTGCGCCGGATCGTCGAGAAGCTGAAGACGGAGCAGATGGCTTTGCTGGCGGCGCGCGACGGAGAGGCTTTCTTGCAGGCGCAGACGACGCGTTGGACGGTGGGCACGGGTGTGGCGCTCAATTTTCTGCTGCTGGGCCTGGCGGGCTGGCTGGTGCGCGACGACGTGCGGGCGCGCCGGCGGGCGGCGGAGGTTTTGCGCGAGGCCAACGAGCAGTTGGAGACGCGGGTGCAGGAGCGCACCGCCGAACTGGCAAAGGCCAACGAGGTGCTGCGCGCGGAGAATCTGGAGCGGGCGTGGGGGGCGCAGGCGCTCGAGCACCAGCTGCGCTACAACGAGCTCATCGTGAACTCGATCAGCGACCTGGTGTTCGTGCTCACCAAGGCGCAGAACATCTCTCGTATCAACCCGGCGGTGACGCACCTCACCGGCTTTGAGACGAAGGAGTTGGTGAACCGTCCGTTGCAGAGCCTGGTGCGCCTCGGTGGCGCGGGACGTCCGGCGGTCGGCGCCGACCCCTTGGCGCAGGCGTTGCGCGAGGGCCGGGAATACCGCGAGGCGGATGCGTTCGTGAAGGACCGGGCGGGGGCGGAGACGCCGGTCTCGTTCATGCTGTTCCCGCTGCGGGACCGCGACCGCGTGGTGGGAGGAGTGGTCATCCTGAGGACCCGGGAGAAAGTGGTCTGAACCGACCGCGCATTTTCAAAACATGAAGCATATTCTCATCGTCGACGACGAGGCGCCCATCCGGGAGATCCTTTCGCAGATGCTCACCCAGAGCGGCTTCCGGGTGACAGAGGCCCCCTCGGCGCTGCAGGCGCTCGGCGTTGTCGACTCCGATCCGCCCGACCTGCTGATCTCCGATCTGCAGCTCGAGGATTCCGACGGGCTTGCGATGATCTCCAAGATCCGCGCCAAGCTCCCGGCTCTTCCCGTGATCCTCCTCACCGGCATTCTCTTCGACGAGGAGGTGGTGCGCGACTCGATCAGCAAGCTTGTGACCGCCTACCTGCCGAAGACGGCGCCGCTCTCGCGGGTCCTCGGGGAGGTTCGTCGGCTCACGGGTTGAGGTGGGGCGTGCGGAAGCGCGCTCGACGAAAGGACGGAGAGACCGAGGGACTGGGAAGGTATGGGTGAGGAGCGCCGGAGCGTGTCGCGGGGTTCTCAACTTCACCCCCTCAATCTCCACGCGGCGAACGCCGCAGGGGGCCGCATGATCCCGTGTCGACCCGCGATCATCCTTGGTTGAACTCGGCTCATGTGTCTTGTCCGCCTTTTGGCGGCCATCGGCCGAGTGCGGCCGCGACAGGGCTCGGGATGCCGGACCCTCAACTTGGCCTGTCTACCAGACGGCGGACTTTTCCCTCCGGCGATTCAGCCCGCGAGCACGCGCTCGACAGTGGCGACCAGATCGGAACCGCTGAACGGTTTCGCCAGCGTGGCGGCGGCACCCAGTTTCTGGGCGATGCCGAGGTAATCCTTGGCGTTGAGACGGCCGCCGCCCGAGATCGCGATGATCTTCGCGGAGGGCTGCGATTTCCGCAGCGCGACGATCACCTCGATGCCGTCCTTGCTGGGCATGATGATGTCGGTGATCACCAGGTCGAAATTACCGCGGGCCGCGTGGGCTAGCGCCTCGTCCCCATTCACGGCGGTCTCCACTTCATGTCCGGACATGCGCAGGAACTCGCCCTGCATTCCGAGCAAGTCCTGATTGTCGTCGACGAGCAGAAGTTTAGCCATGATCCGGGAGCGGTGCGGAAGTTAAATCCGCGGCGGGAAGGTGGAGTCAATCCCTCAGGCGGGTTCCGGGCGTCGTTGGAAGAGGCAAGTCAGAGCAGCCTTCGCCGCGAATCATGGTGCGAAATCGGCGATTGATGATGGTCGCTTACGTTTATGATTTTCCGGCGGAACATCGACCTCTGAGTCTCTGGTGATGGCGAAGCTGATTCCTCCTCCACCACGCCATCAGGTGCTCGGCGCCCAACCCGCTCCGTTCGCCAAGATTTTGGTTGGATTTTCATCCGCGGATATGCACGTTCCGCGGCCTCGGTCGCCAGAGTAGCTTGGTGGTAGAGCAGATGACTCATAATTCTTGCGGGCCGTTTTTCCCAAGTTGTCCCACATTACCGGATACGGGTTTTACGAGGTAAAACGGTCCAAGGCGCGTTTCCCGGGTTTTCCGAAAATAGCCCATTTTTCGCCTCCACTGTAGAAAACCCCTGTAGAAAGGTTTGGGAGGCGCGCGGGCCTTTTCGTTCCCGCCGGAGTTGTTCCGGATGAGTGGTCGCGGGGTCATGGCTGGGCCCCGTCCGGCCGCTCCTTCAGCCAAGATCGCGCGACGAGTCCGAGGTGATCCTCCAGGACGAAGCGAACGAACGTGCTGCGATCGAGCCGGAGCACGCGGCGACGCTCTTCCCTGGCGGCAAAGACCCGGGGATCGAAGCTGATGCTCCGCGTCAGGCCGGTCTGTTTCCGTAGCTCGGCGCTCCTCCGTTTCGAGCGGGCAGGGGAGTGAGGGTTCTTGTGGTTCATGTTGTGCGGTGAAAATCAGCCACCATGGGGGAAGGAATCTCTTAGCTTGAGAAAAGGTCGCAGGTGTCCGCCCCTGCGGTCTGGCGCTGTGACGGCCATTTTCGGGCTTTCCCAATCGTTCTCACGTTAGTGTCTCCTGAAGACACCCCCGTATCGTGTTTAGTTGTCCGGTCCGGTGCGCAGTTAGGGAAACCGACATATCGGCGCGTTCGGCGTCAGAGCAACTCCAGCGGTCGCCGTTATCCCCTGGGTTGTCCGATAAGACATGCGGGGTTTCACGCCGCGGGAGCTGATCGCATGGTTCCTCGATCCCAGTTCGACCGTGGACCTACGGGATAAGTCGGTTGGCAGACGTGATTCCGGCAGAGAAGGTGTCCTGGCTGCGCCAATCGTGATCAAATCCTCGGCCGATCTGAATCTGGAGAGCCGGGAACCCCACTCGATGTTTCGTTCGCCTAGCGACAAGGCGTCGTCATGCTGACTTCGCCCCTTAACCCCTGATGGCGCCACGACCGCGGCGCCCGTCCCCAAACCCCTTCGCCCCATGATCATGCTTCGCTGGTTCATTGTGTCCGCCCTGGTTCCAATTTGCGCATCGCTTGCCGCCGCTGCCGACGTGGCCACCGGAGTTGCCGCCGGTCGCGTGCAAGGCGCCGGCACCGGGCTCTATCTCAACAACGCCCGGGTGAGCGTGCGCGGAACCGATCGCGTGGTGTTCACCGACGAGTCGGGCACCTATCGCGTGCCCGGGTTGCCGGCGGGCAGCGTGACGCTCCAGTTCTTTTACACCGGGCATGATCCGCAGGACGTGACCGTGACGATCACGGCCGGGCGGGTGGCCGAGCGGAACGTCGAGCTGATAGCGTCCGGCGCGGCGCCGCGAAAGGATGGCACGGTGATGCTCGATACCTTCAAGGTCGCCACCTCGCGTGAGACCAATGGCGACGCCATCGCGATCAACGAGCAGCGTTTCGCGCCGAACCTGAAAACGGTCATATCGGCGGACGCGTTTGGGGAGGTGACCGATGGCAACGTCGGGGAGTTCCTCAAATTTCTCCCGGGGATCACGGCGGAATACGACGCCGAGTCGGGCAGTTCCGTCTCGTCGGTCGCCGTGCGCGGCTTTCCCACGAGCATGGCCATCGTTTCGACCGACGGGATGCAAATGGCCAACACCGGCAACCCGCAGGGCAGCTCGCGCGTTTTCCAGTTCACGCAGGTCTCGATGAACAACCTTGCGCGCCTCGAGGTCACGAAGTCCCCGACACCCTCGACCCCTGCCGACTCGATGTCCGGTTCGATCAACATGGTCAGCAAGAGCGCGTTTGAGCGGAAGGATGCGCAACTCCGCTGGTCCGTGAGCCTTTCAGGCAACCAGCACCATCTCTCGTTGCGCACCCAGCCGCACACGCCGGATCGCGACGTCCAGATGGTGCGCCCCTCGGCGAACTTCGACTACACCCTGCCGGTCACGCGTGACTTCGGGCTCGTCGTCACGGGCCAGGTCCAGAACCGCTACATGTGGCAGCAACTTGCCCTGAAGGCTTACAACGCCACCGCCGCCGGCACCGGCGCGACGTTCGCGCGGCCGTTTCTCCAGCAGTTCCAGCTTCCCGCATCGCCTCGCCTCAACAGCCGCAGTTCCGCCGGCCTCCGCGCCGACTGGCGCGTGACCACCAACGG
>JBEGJD010000191.1:0-4075 GCA_041184765.1 Verrucomicrobiota bacterium
GTCGAGGCGCTGATGCCTTCGGCAAAACTGACAAGAACATGAAAAACAACATCCTGATCGCGGTCCCCTTCGGCCTCTCCGCCGCCGCCGCAACTGTGCTTTCGATTTACTCCAAGCTTACGGTCGAGTCGGTCATCGGCTGGGCCAGCGTGGGCGCCTTGCTCGCGGTCGCCATGCTCGATTACCGCGTCGTTTCGCGTCGGTCGGGCCAGCACACCTGATCGGTCGCTACTCGATTCCCTGACCAAGCAAACGGGGCCCGGAGAAATCCGGGCCCCTTTTCTTTTGCGGGAAAAACGTTCACGTTGTTCACAAGCGCCGCAGGGCGCGCGCCACGCAGTCAATCCGTTCAAACCAGAGAAACACCGCCATGAACGTCCACGCTCGAGTCCGTTACCTGGCCCTTCTGGCCAGTTCCGTCCTGTCGTTTTCCCTCCTCAACGCTGCGGATGCCCCGGCTCCGGATATTCCTCCGCGGGGGCCCAATCCGAATCCCGGAGCGCGCCGCGGTGCGCCGGAGGCCGGTCCTGGTTTGGAACGCCGGATGCAGCAGGGGCCGCGGCGGGATTGGAACGAGGTCGAGCGCACCACGTTCCTCGGCGTCGAGGTCACGCTCGTTCCTCCCGTGCTCGGCGCCCAGCTGGGTTTGGCGAAGGGCACCGGACTCGTGGTCGAGCGCCTCTCACCACGCAGCCCGGCCGCGAATATTCTGAAGGAGCACGACGTCCTCACGATGCTCGATGATCAGATCCTCATCGATGTGCGGCAGCTGATGGTGCTCGTGCGCAACCGCAAGGAGGGCGACGAGGTCACGCTCACATATCTGCGCGGCGGGGCCAAGGCGACCGCCAAGGTCCGGCTGCTCGCGCAGGATATGCCGAAGTTTCCCCAAGGAGGCATGCCGGTGCCGATGCCTCCACGCGCGTTCCCGCGCGGTGGTCCCGGCGCGATGCAACCGCAACCCGCCCCCGCCGAGCCTGGAGTCGAGGGTAACGTGGCCCCCGACACGCCGCGGCCGGAACCCCGGACGCAGCCGGGGCAACCCAAGTCAATTTGACCCGAGTTCGTCGAGGCGGCCGGTTCTCAGGACCCGGCCGCCGCTGGTTTTGCGCGGAGGAAGAAGCCGACGACAAGTGCGACGAGGCTCGCCCAAACGAACCCCATGAATGCGCCGGATGCGGTGAGCACTCCCGGTCCCCTGAATTTTTCCATCAACGGCAGGATACGTTCGATCTCCGCCTCCGATAGCCCCTTGGCCTCCAGCGCATTCCGCTGCATCGCGCCGAGCACGTCGCTGAAGCCGGGGTTGATCACGGCGAAGTAGAGGTAGTTGGGCAGGATGCCCAGCAGGGAGGCGAAAAGCCCGGTCAGGACGCCGGTACCGAAGGCCGGCGCGAAGCCCCATTCCTTTTCCGGCGGGAGTTCCGCCCGTCGCTCGCGTACCGCGATGGTGAGTCCGCCTCCGCAAACGCCCAGGATCAGCAGCGTTCCCAGCCATTGCTTCGCCGCGAGGCTTTCGGCGTTCGCATGCACACCGGTGAAGAAGAAGCCGAGCGTCACGAGCCCGTTGGCGATCGCGATGCCGGCGCCGTGGAGAAACGCGGTCCTCATGGCATGAGTTTCGTGTGGCGCCTCAGGAATTGTCTCCGTCGATCGCACGCCCGAGGCCGCCGAGCACGGAGCCTTCCTCACGTCCGCCTTTCCCGAAGCCCGGCGCCGCCGCCACGATCCTTCCCGCCAGCCGCGAGAACGGGAGTGATTGCAGCCAGACCCGGCCCGGTCCCCGCAGCGTGGCGAAGAAAAGGCCCTCGCCACCGAAGAGCGCTGTCTTGATGCCGCCGACGTACTGGATGTCGAAGTCGACGGTCGGCTGGTAGGCGACGACGCAGCCGGTGTCGATGCGCAGGGTTTCCCCCGCCGCCAGCGTGCGCTCGTGGAGCGTGCCGCCCGCGTGGACGAACGCCCAGCCGTCGCCCTGCAGCCGCTGCATGATAAAGCCTTCACCGCCGAAAAGCCCGGCGCCGAGGCGCTTCTGGAAAGCGACCCCGATGGTGACGCCGCGGGCCGAGCACAGGAACGAATCCTTCTGCGCCAGCAATTCGCCGCCGAGTTCGCCGAGGTTCACCGGCAGGATCTTTCCCGGGTAAGGCGCCCCGAAGGCCACGTGGCGTTTCACTCCCGCGCGGTTCTCGAAGAGGGTCATGAAAAGGGACTCGCCCGTGAGCAGCCGCTTGCCGGCGCCGAGGAGCTTTCCCATGAGGCCGCCTCCGGCGGCGGAGCCGTCACCGAACACCGTCTCCATGGCGATGCCGTCCTCCATGTACATCATGCCGCCGGCCTCGGCGACGACCGACTCGCCGGGGTCGAGCTCGATCTCGACGAACTGCATTTCGTTGCCGTGCAGGGTGTGCTGGATCGCGTGCATCCGCGGCGCGAGGACCGGAGGTTGATTCATGGGGTTAAGGAATGGTTGTCCTCAGATTGCGCGTTGGCCCGCGCCGGCCAACCGCCAAATGCGCGCACCCCTCCCGCCGCACCAGACGCCTCTCCGCTCTCACGGCAGAGGCGGGAGAAAGTGCGCCCCGAGATGGCGATACTTGCGGTAGTCGCCTGCCCAAATCAGCAGCATCAGCGCGATCATCGTGAGCGCGAAGATCGGGCCCGCGCGAAAGCCGAGGACAAGGCCTCCGGCAAGGGCGATCAGGCCGGCCAAACTCGCGAGTGCCAGCAGGGTGACGGTATTCATGGATGAGGCGGTGTTACCGCCTTTCCCATAACCCCGGAGGGACCGCGAAAGTCGCAGTACCCATCTGCGACTAGCGCAACAGTTCGCGCCGCAGGTGGTCGTCTCCGTCGTGCGGAGCGGGCTTCACCCCGATCAGCGCGCAGAGGAGGTCGTAAACCTGCACCGCGGAGACCTCGGAGGTGACGTATCCCGCGCGGAAGGCCGGACCCTCTGCGATAAGGATGCCGTGCATCGAACGGAGGCCCGGATCGTAACCGTGATCTCCCCCCAGATAGCCTTTTTCCGGGTACTTGCGGCGGAGGCGTTCGAACGTCGAACGCGGCGCGATGTGCCAGCCTTCGTCCGGCAGCACCCATACCGGCGCCACCCGCGGGCCGGGCTTCATCGCCAGATGCGCGGGCAGGTCCTCGGCCCGGAAGGCGCGCACGCGGGGCACGGAACGGAATTTAGCCACGAGCTCATCCGCGGTTCCCGACAAGGGTCGCAGCGCCAGCAGGCTGCCGTCGGAATCAATCTGCACCGTGCGCGGATCAAGGATGTCATCGAGCACGAGCACGCGTTCCAAGGCGGTCGCGGTCATGCCGTGGTCGGAAACCACCACGAAGTTGGGCGTGAGGCCCAGCTCGCGCAGGCGCGCCCGCATTTCGGCGAGGCGGGAGTCGACCTTTCGCACGGCGGCGGCGACTTCCGGTGAATCGGGGCCAAACCGGTGTCCCGCCCCGTTCACCTCCTCCAGGTAGAACGCGACGATCGCGGGGCGTTCCGCCGCCGGCTTTCGCAGCCAGTCGCACACTTCATCGAGGCGGCGCGCGAAGGGCGTCGAGTAGTCGAAGGGTTTCCAGAAGGTGGGTCGAACTCCGCCGATCACGGCTTCCGACCCCACCCAGAAGTGCGCTGCCGCTCGACGGCCCTGGCGTTCGGCGGTCGCCCAGATTGGTTCGCCTCCCCACCACGATCCGTCGCGGAACGACCCGGGCTGGAAGTAGTGGAAAAACGCCCCGCGCTCCGCATCGAAGAAGTCATTGTTCACGATCCCGTGGCGCGCCGGGTGCAGGCCGGTCACCAGAGAGTAATGGCCCGGGAACGTGTTCGAGGGAAACACGGGGATGAGGCTCCGCGCCGAGGCGCCGCCCGCCCGCATTTCTCGCAGGGTAGGGGACTCCGCCGGATACTTCTCGCAGTAGTCGTGGCGAAAGCCGTCGAGCGAGATCAGGATCAAAGGGGATTCCGCTCCCGCCGCACGGTCCGGCGCCGAGAGGAGCAAGAAGAGGAGCCCCGCGAGCGCCGGCAGATTTCTCCAGCTCATGGGATGAGTTCGACCCAAGTCGC
>JBEGJD010000192.1:0-3779 GCA_041184765.1 Verrucomicrobiota bacterium
CCCCCAACTGTTTCGAAGTACCAGGACAGGCTCGACGCCGCGAGCGCGAGCAACATGGCGAGGTTTCCCGCTTTGAACGGGGCGACCACCGCCAAGATCAACCGCTTTGTTTTTCGCAAGAACACCGCCGAGCCGGACCGGGTGCTGGGCGACGTCTCGGTAACCCCGGCGGCCGGAGGTTCCTCACCTGTTCGCTGAAGCTGCGTGCCGTATGAGCCGCTTCCGGGTGCTTCAGTTCAATATGCAGTTCGGGCAGTGCTGGGATGACATTCATCCCGACCACGCGCCTGTGCGGTTGGATCTGACTCTGGAGGAAATCCGCCGCCATGACGCCGACATCGTCATGCTGCAGGAGGTCGAACAAGCCCAGCCCGGGGGCAGACAGGTGCTGCCGCCGCCCAATTACACCCGACTCCGGGAAGCACTACCGGGGTATCACGGTTGGTTCAGTTACCCACGCGCTGATCCCAGAGAGCTCCCCTTCGGCATCGGTCTGGCGATTCTCGCGCGTACTGCGCTGAGTGATTGCGCCCGGATCGACCTGCCATCGCCTCCCATTGAGTTCGATTTTCAAGGTCGGCAGACAACACCGACCGATCGCTTAATGATCACCGCCCGAACGATCATCGGCGGTCGCGAAGTCAGGTTGCTTAACACGCACCTGCTCGCGTTTTTCATGCTCGGTTCAAGTAGCACGCAGAATCCTTTCCAGCGTCGGATGGTGGCGGACCAGCTGGAGGCCGCGAGCGGGCCGGCTTTGCTGGCGGGCGATTTTAATGTCAGCGCACACCAGTCACTGGTGGCGCAGTTCGCGGAACGCGGGTTTCGGACGGTTCAGGACGACCGGCCCACTTGGCGCCGGCGTCCCTACGTGCTCGACCATATCTTCCACAACAACTCCCTCCGATGCGTATCGCATCGCGTGGAGCCCACCCCAGCCAGCGACCACCACCTGCTTGTGGCTGACTTCGAGTTTGTCTGACTGGCCCGGTGCCAGCTCAGCTGCGACGGACCCGTTCTTTCTCCTCCTCGCGTTCCTCTTCGATCCGGCCGCGTTCGGCGGCCATTTGGCGTCGGATTTTTTCCGACTCCTCGAGATTTTGGGCGGCCAAGGCGTCGTCGAGTTGCTTGCGGAGGAATATCTCCCTTTCGGCCAGTTTGCCTTGGTAGACGCGATCGATCTCGGCGAGGCGCGCCTTCTTTTCCGGCGTAAGAGGGCGGGATGCCTGCGGGTCGGATTTGGCGAGGCGTTCCATGGCGAGTTCGTAGGCGCTTTTCATACAGGGGAAAGTGCGGTGGAGGAGGGCCGGTTCAAGCGCTCTCTCGTGAGTCCGAATTCAGTCGGTGCCGTAACGCGCCCCGAGCAACAAGGTGGCCGCCACCACGACGAATGGAGGCCACCATCCTCCTGCCTCTCGTCGCCACCCTTGAGCGTAGCCATGGAGGATCGTCGCGATGAGCGCGGTGAGCGCTAGGGGCCCTGTCCAATCGGTGGTGTAGCGCGCCACGAAATAAGCGCCGGGCAATTCGACCCCTACCTGCAGCCCGCGTTCGATCAGGAGTAGCAGTAAAGCTGCGGCGTGGTTTGCCAGGATCGCCCCCCATTCGAGTCCGCAAAGGCCGAAGAGCAGCGAGGCGAATCCGGCGACCGTTACCCCCACGGCGGCGGGAATCAGCGCGAGATTCGCGATCAGCGCACCGGGAGTGATCAGTTGGAAATACTGGATGCCAGTCAGAACGCTCACGAGGGAGGTCGCGAGTCCGATGGCCATAGCCCCGCTGGTCCAGGCCCATGCGGCGGCGACGCCGGTCTGCCATCGTGTCCACGCCACTTCCGGTATGTGCCGCCACGGTTTCCAGCCGCACTGCCACCGTCCGGCCAGCGGCAAGCCCAGCAGCAGGAGAGCGAGTACGATCGCGTAGCTCATCACGAAACTGGTGCTGAACACCTCCAGCGGTGCAACTAGCATCGTTGCGGCGGCCGAGGCCGCGATAGCGGCCAGAACGTTGCCTGGCCGGTGCAGCACGAACGCGGCCTGAACGAACGTCGTCATCAGCCAAGCGCGCACTGCCGAAGGAGAGCCGCCGGTGATATCCACAAAAACCCACAGCAGGATGGTGGCTGCGGCGAAGCGTGGCCCTTGGGGCATGCGGGTAAGCGCGAGCAGCGCCTGCAGGGCGATGGCGATCACACCGATGTTTAAACCGCTTATCGCGAAGAGATGCATGGTGCCACTGCGCATAAACACCGCCTGCCGCTCCTCGCTGATCTCGTGTTTCTCGCCCAGCATCATGCCGCGCAGAAGGGCCGCCAGCTCCGGTCTTTTTTCCGCCAAACCGAGGCTCAGGATTTCGCGGAAGCGCACGGCTGCGGAGGCGCAGAAGCGGTGGTACGCGGGCGCGGGGTGCTCCTCGTTCAGCAACTGTCCGCGGCCAAGGCGGAAGTTCAGCCCGGTTGCGGCGAGGTATCCTTCAAAGGATGCGGTGGGCGCATGCTCGGGCACATTGGCGATCACGCCGCTGGCGGAAAAAACAGCCCCACGGATCGGGGTGGAAGCCACTTCAGAGTGGGAAAGTGAGAAATAAAGCCGTTGTCCGGCCAGAGCCGCAAGGTGGGGATCAGCTCCAACCACTTCCGCGAGTCCGTTGGTGCGAGTGGGGGTCCGGGACGAAAAAAGCCGGTCGATCCGAAGCAGGAGGCCCGCCTCCCGCGGGGGAAGATCGTCCCACTCCGGAAGACGTTTTCGTTGGAGGGCTCCCGCCGCCGCCCCGGCGCAGGAAAGGCAAACGGCGAGGGAGCACGCCCATCGGCGAGGACGTTGCGAACTCGCCACCGCGAGCGCGGCCGCGGGCGCCGCGATCGCGAGCGGTGCTAGCGCATTGCGGAGGCCGAGCAGATGCCCGACCGCGAGTCCCGCCATGACCGGTATCACCAGCCATAGCAGCGGGGCGCGGTAACCGAGACTGCGATCCTCCATGCCGAGAGTGCGTAGCAGTCGGCCTGGATGGCTCCACCGGATTGCCGACGTAAATCGGGTATGCGGGCGAAAATGCCTTTCCAACGCGGGTCGTGCGCGGAAACCTCGACTCGTGTCCGCCGCCGACCAGCGAGATTTCTTCGCCGAGGAGCCATCCGTGTCTTCCCCGGCCGCGGCGATAGGTTCGCGCCCCGTTCACCAGCCGCTGGCGGCGCGAATGCGGCCGCGTCGTTTGGCCGAGGTCGTGGGTCAGGAGCATCTGCTGCGGCCCGGGAGCCTTTTGCCGCGCCTCGTCGCTCAAAACCGTTTCGGCTCTCTTTTGTTCCATGGTCCTCCGGGTAGCGGCAAGACGAGCCTTGCCGAGGCTATCGCGGCCGAGACCGGTTGCCGGTTCGTGCGGGTGAACGCGGTCATGTCCAACGCCGCCGAACTGCGCGAAGTGCTTGCGGCCGCGCGCCGGCGTCCGGGAGAGGCGACGATCCTCTTTATCGACGAGCTACACCGCTTCAACAAGTCGCAGCAGGACCTGCTGCTGCCCGATGTCGAGGAGGGCGTCGTGCGTCTTATCGGTGCGACTACGCACAACCCGGGTTTCTACGTGAACCCACCGCTGCTTTCCCGCAGCCACCTGTTCCGACTTGAGCCGCACTCCACCGCGACCGTGGCGGGAGTGCTGCGCGCCGCGTTGGCCGACTCCGAGCGAGGGCTCGGGGCGCGACGGGTGAAGGCGGCTGATCGCCGGTTGGAGGAACTAGCCGTGCTGTCCGATGGGGACCTGCGACGCGCGCTCAATTCACTCGA
>JBEGJD010000193.1:0-3536 GCA_041184765.1 Verrucomicrobiota bacterium
CGGCCGGCGCGTGAATCTGGCCTCGCCGGACGACTCGCTCATGCTGCTCAAGGCCACCGGCGCGGTGCCGCACGAGGGCGGACAGCGCACCGCTTACGACGACAAGTACTACCGCATCCTCCGCGCCTGGATCGCCGGCGGCGCGAAACTCGACCCCGCCTCGCCGCGCGTGACCTCGATTGAGGTCACGCCGCGCGATCCCGTGCTGCAGCGCGTCGGCTCCCGCCAGCAGATGCGGATCATCGCGACGTACGCCGACGGCCGCCGCCGCGACGTCACGGCGGAGGGCTTCATCGAGTCGGGCAACCAGGACGTCGCGGTGACGGAGCGCGGCGGGCTCGTGCGCACGCTCCGCCGCGGCGAGGCGCCGCTGCTCGCGCGGTTCGAGGGCGCGTATGCGGCGACGACGGTCACGGTCATGGGCGACCGCGCCGGCTTCGAGTGGCGCGAGCCCGAGAAGTGGAACCGCATCGACGAGTTCACCGCGGCGAAGTGGCGCCGCATGAAGATCCTGCCGTCGGAGCTGAGCGCCGACGCCGACTTCCTGCGCCGCGTGCACTTGGACCTCACGGGCCTGCCGCCCTCGGCCGAGGAGGTGCGCGCGTTCCTCGCCGACCAACGGCCGGTCCGCGAGAAACGCGACGCGGTGATCGACCGCCTGATCGGATCCGCCGACTACATCGACCACTGGGCCAACAAATGGGCCGACCTGCTGCAGGTGAACCGGAAGTTCCTCGGCGAGGACGGCGCGCGCCAGTTCCGCGAGTGGATCCGCGGCGAGGTCGCCGCCAACACCCCCTACGACTCATTCGCCCGCAAGATCCTCACCGCGTCGGGCTCCAACCGCGAGAACCCCGCGGCCAGCTACTACAAGATCCTCCGCACGCCGACGGAGACGATGGAGAACACCACGCACCTGTTCCTCGCCACCCGGTTCAACTGCAACAAGTGCCACGACCATCCGTTCGAGCGCTGGACCCAGGACCAATACTATGACCTCTCGGCTTACTTCGCGCGCGTCGACCTGAAGCGCGATCCGCAGTCAGGCGCGCGCACCATCGCCGGCACCGCCGTCGAGGGCGCGAAACCACTCTACGAGGTGGTGTTCGACAAGACGGAGGGCGAGATCCGCCACGACCGCACCGGCAAGGAGACCCCGCCCGCGTTCCCCTACCCCGCGAAGTTCACGCCGCCCGCCGGGGACAACCCCTCGCGGCGCGACCAGCTGGCCGCCTGGATGACGTCGCCCGACAACCGCTATTTCGCGCTCAGCTACGTCAACCGCATGTGGGGCTATCTCACGGGCGTGGGACTCATCGAGCCGATCGACGACATCCGCGCGGGCAACCCTCCCTCGAATCCCGAGCTCCTCGCTTGGCTCACGGAGGAGTTTATCCGCGGCGGTTTCGATGTGCGGAAACTGCAGGCGCTGATCTGCAAGTCGCGCACGTACCAGCTCTCGCTCGCGACGCACCGCTGGAACTCCGACGACGCGGTCAACTACTCCCACGCCCTTGCGCGCCGCCTGCCCGCCGAGGTACTGCTCGACTCGGTGTTCAAGGCCACCGGCGCCACCCCGGAGTTTCCCGGAGTGAAGCCCGGCACGCGCGCCGCCCAACTGCCCGACTCGGCGATCGACGTGCAAAGCGGCTTTCTCGCCAGCCTCGGCCGCCCCGCGCGCGAATCGGCCTGCGAGTGCGAACGCACCAGCGACCTCGGACTCGGTTCCGTCATGGCGCTGCTCAGCGGTTCCACCGTCTCCGGCGCGATCAACGACCGGAAGAACGACCTCGCCGCGCTGGTATCGAAGGTTTCCGACGACCGCCGGCTCGTGGATGAAGTGTTTCTCCGGACGCTCGGCCGCCACGCCACGGACAAGGAGGCCGCGACCGCGCTCGAGTCATGGCGCACCATCGATTCCGAGCACCGGGGGCTGAGTGAAAAGCTCGCCGAGCGCGAACGCTGGTGGGCGCCGATCAGCGCGGAGAAGGAGCGCCTCCGCGCCGATACGATCGCCGCCGCGCGCGCGAAGGTCGAGGCCCGCCTGATCGCGGTCGCCCCGCAGGCCGCCGAGGCGGAACGCAAACGTGAGGAACGCATCGCCGCCGCGGAGAAGGCGCTGGCCGACCACGAGGCCCTGCTGCCGGGTCGCCGCGCGGCGTTCGAGGAATCCCTCGCTGAGTGCCGCACCGGCACCGTGTGGCACCCGCTTGTCATCAACACCGTGAACGTCACCAACGGCGGACGCCTCCAGCGGCTCGAGGATAATTCCTACCTCGCGGTCGGTCCGGTGAACGGCCTGCAGGATTACACGTTCAACGCGGAGTCACTGCACGGAAAGGTCACCGCACTCATCCTCGAGGTTCTGCCGCATGAGAGTCTGCCGCGCTTCGGCCCCGGCCTCGCGCGCGACGGAAATTTCGTCCTCAGCGAGTTCTTCACCAAGTGGAACGACAAGGGGAGCGACCGCGAGTTCAAGGACGCCGAGTTCCGCGCCGCCCGCGCTGATTTCACGCAGGCCAACTACGACGTCTTCAACGCGATCAACCTCAAGGCCGACGCCGGTCGCGACGGCTGGGCAGTGGGCGGCCGGCCCGGCGAGCCGCATTGGTCGCGTTTCGCGTTCCCCGCGCCGGTGGGCGACGAGAAGGGCGCGCGTTTCCAGATCTTCCTCCAGCAGCGCTTCCGCGACACCTACATGATCGGGCGCTTCCGGCTCTGGTACACGACTTCCGAGGAAGCGCTGGAGCACGGCGTGCCGGCCGACGTCGCCGAAGCGCTCGCTGTTCCCGCCGCCGAACGCAACACCGTGCAGGTGACCGCGATCGCCGCCTTCCAACGCGAGAGCGACGCCACTCTCCGCAAGCTCGGCCAGGCCCTGTTCACCGCCCGGCTGCAGGTGCCCGAGGATCCGGAACTCGCCAAGCTGAAGGCCGAGCTCGCTGCCGCCGAGAAACCCGTGCCCGTCGATCCCGTCCTCGCCCAGCTCCGCGCCGACGCCGAGCTCAGCACCCGCCAGGCCGCCGACCGCCGTCTCACCGGCGTGCAGGACCTCGCCTGGGCACTCGTCAACACGCCCGCATTTCTCTTTAATCGCTAAAACCCTCCCCACGAGAAAGGCCCCGCCATGATCCGTCTCCCCGGTGGACTGAACACCGACCTCTGCGACACCCACGCGAAAATGACCCGCCGCGACCTCCTGCGCGTCGGCGGTTCCAGCATCCTCGGTCTTTCACTCGGCCAGATGCTCCGCCTGAACGCGCAGACGCCCGCCTCGGCGCCGGCGCGTCACGGCGGCCCCGGCTGGGGTAAAGCCAAGAGCGTCATCATGGTCTACCTCCAGGGTGGCCCCTCGCACCTCGACTTGTGGGATCCGAAGGAGAACGTGCCCGACAAGATCCGAAGCGCGTTCAAACCCATCCCGACGCGCATCCCGGGCGTGAACTTCACCGAGATCATCCCGCAGCTCGCGAAGGTGAACGACAAGTTCACCATGATCCGGTCGATGAGCTACACGCCGAACGGGCTCTTCAACC
>JBEGJD010000194.1:0-3492 GCA_041184765.1 Verrucomicrobiota bacterium
GTTCCTCCGGCCGTGTCCGGCCTTGGCCACGAGTCGATGCAGAGCGCGTGGAAAAACGGTGATGGCAACGGGCGTTCCGGAGGTTGGTTGGCAGGCCCCTAGCTTCGCCGAATCCCTTGCTCCTTCGCTGACGCGTTCGCATCCGGTTTCCTGCGGGGGCGCCCGGCTGCATTTACCCCGACTCCCGACGGCTCAGAAATCCCGGCCGTAGGTGAGGGAGTAGGCGCGGCCGACCCAGAGGCTGGAGCCCATGCTGCCGGTGTAGCCGGTCTGGGCCTGGCTGTGCGTGGGCTCGCGGTCCTGCGCGTTGTTCACGCCGACGCGCAACGAGGTGCGCCGCAGCCAAGGGTTGGCCTGCGCGCCCCAGCGGTAGCCGAGGCCGAGGTTGAGCTGCGTCTGCTTGTCGCCGATCTCGTGGTAGGCGAGGGCGCCGTTGTTGTAGATCGCGCGGAGGTAGGTGACCTGGTCCTTCAGGCGGTCGTAACTTGCCTGCGACGCGTTGGAGCCGGTCCAGATCGGCGAGTGGTACGTGAAGTTGGCGGACGCGCTCCAATTGCCGAGGCGCCACGTGAGGTTGCTGCCGACCTTCGTGCGCGGGAGGTCCATGTTGTGCACGGTGTCGTTTTTCTCGTCGGTCGGCGTGAGTTTGGAGAACTTGTTCAGGAACTGCGCCCACTCGATCGAGAGGCCGAGGCGGCCGAGGCGCGTCGGCGGCAGCTGGTAGCGCAGGGTGTAGTCGAATCCGTTGGTGAAGTTGCGGCCGGTGCTGTTGCGGAAGGTGTTGATGCCGCCGATCAGCGTGCCGAGCGGCGCCATTTGGCGCGAGGGGGCGAGTCCGGCGTTGGCGGCGGCGAAAAGCGCCTGGTCCTGCGCCGACACCTTCGCGCGCAGGGTGTTGGGGTCGCCCTTGTAGTTACCCGACTCGTCGCCGGGGGTAAGTCGGTAGCCGACGTCGATCTGCGCGAGGGGCACTCCCGCGGCGAGTTGCGCCTGCGTGTAGGCGCGAAGGCGGGAATCATCGAGCGAGGTGTCGCGTCCGCGCGATATGATGAGGCTGCGTTGCTCGATCTCCCAGTAATCCACCGTGACCGTGAGTCCCTTGATGCCGGGAACCTCGAGCCCGAAGCCCGCGCTGATCCCCTTCGAGACCTCGGGCTGCAGCTCGCGGTTGGCGATGTTGTAATTGATCGTGAGCACACGGGTGTCGGCGGGCCGGCCGGCGCCGGTGAAGAAATTGCTGCGCACCGTGTCGAGTTCGCCCGGCGGGCTGGTGCGGGAGAACTGCGTCGGCGCGTAGACCCGCGTGAGATCGGGGGCCAGAAATCCCTCGTTGCGCGACGCGCGGAGGAGCACGCGGGAATGCGGCCGCCAGGTGAGGCCGAGCTTCGGTTTCGTGGTGTCGCCGAAGTCGCTGTAACGTTCGAAGCGCGCCGAGGCGCTGAGGTCGAGGGAACGCACGAGGGGGATGTTGTTGCGGCGCGAGACGAGCGGCACCGCGGTTTCGGCGTAGGCGCTGGCGATCGTGCGCGAGGCGCGGAAGACATCGCGCGGCGACATGACGATGATGTCGTTGTCGTTCGGATCGAGGCCGGAGTCCGCGGGGTTCCGGCCGATGAACGGGAGCTTGCGGTCGAGTTTGAAGTCGCGGCGCCACTCGACGCCGAACGAGGCGCCGACCGGTCCCGACCACAGGTCGATCACGTCGCCGCTGGCGCGAGCGTCGAGGCTGTCCACACGTGTGTTGCCGTAGCGGGTTGCGGCCTGGGTGTAGCCGCCGCGCACGCTATCCGGGTTGGCGTAGGGCTGGTCAACGACCACGGCGTTGTTGGCGACCTTGAAGGTGTAAGGGAACGGGTTCCACGCCGTGGCGTCGGTACGTTGGGCGGCGGCGATCAGCAGCGAGTCGCGGATGGAGTTGACCGCGCTGTCGGTGGCGCGCACGCCGCCCGTCATCAGGCCGAGCTCCCATTCCCACGTGGATTGGCCGAACTTGCCCTGCAGGCCGACAAGGAACCGGTGCATGCGGTTGGAGGTCTCAATGCGCTCCGGGCCGCCGTCGGCCATGATCATGTCGCCGATGGAGATCGTCTGCGGGTTGCCGGTGAGGCGGGGCGTGCCGTCGGAATTAGGCGCCCCCGTCGGGCTGTTAAAGCGGGAACCGAACGGGTTGTAGGGGTTGTTCGCCGAAAGCGTCACCACCCGGTCGCTGTCGGCGAGCGTGATGGGCTGCCGCTGGGTCATCGATGTGGAGAAGTAGCCGGTGAACTCGCCGAAGAAACGGAGGCGCGGGCGCAGCTCGTATTCCACGCGGGTGTTGAGGGAGTAACGCGTGCTCTGCGGCTGGCCGATGATGTAGGGATTGTAGTCGGCGTACTGTGCGCGGGGGATCGTCACCGTCGTGAGGGTGGGGACGCCGTTGATCGGGTAGAGCCAGCGGTTGGTGGTGGACGTCGCGGTCGTGAAACGCGGCCAGATACCGATGGGCGTGCGGTCGTCCTGCGAGCCGCCGGCGGCGTTGAACGGATCGCGGGCGTAGCGGGTCTTGTCGGCGGACTTGGAGATCTCGCGCTGCCGCAGGTAGATCGGGTCGCGGGTGTAGATGCTGGCGCCGACCATGTAATTGCCGCGGCCCCGGGCGAACGGGGAGGCGTAGCCGAGCTTCAGCTGGTAGTCGGTGCCGCCGCCGTGCTCGGTCGTGCCGTAGCGGAAGGAGACGTCACCGCCGGCGGGGCGGCGCCGGGCGATGTAGTTGACCACGCCGGCGACGGCGTCGGAGCCGTAGATCGAAGACGCGCCGTCGCGCAGCACCTCGATCTGCTGCACGGCGGAGGGGAGCACGTTGACGTTGACCGGCGAGACCGCGCCGGACGTGAACGGATGGAACGGCATGCGGCGGCCGTTGAGCAGCACCAGGGTGTTGCCGGCGCCGAGTCCGCGGAGGGCGATGTTGGCGTTGTCGCCGCGGCCGGCAATCGCGTTGGTCGGCGTCTCGTTCTCCGGGATGTCGGTGATGTACGCGATGCTCTCAAGGAGGTTCATCGCCGTCGCCGGCGTAGTCAACTACATCGCCCGGCGCCGCCCCGCCGGCGGCGACCTCTCGTTCCGCTACGGCACGACCGAGCACGGCGGCGGCACCGACTACCAGCTCAAGCTCGGCTATGCCGCCCCCTTCGCCCGGGGCCGCGGCAATTACATGGTCGGCGCCAGCATCTACACCCGCGACCCGATCTACCTGCGGCAGCGCGAAATCTCCAAATCGGCCGATAAGACTCGTTACGCGCGCGATCCGTTCAACGCGGCCGGCGGCTCGCAGGACGACCGCACGCCGATCGGCATCTGGCCGCGTTTCACGACCGCGACGTCCACCACCAACCGCTGGCTCTACCCGATCAACGGCGTCCCCACCCTGACCACGGTCACGATCCCCCGCGCGCAGTACGCCGACTACAATCCCTACATCATCGGCCAGCCGCAGAGCACGCGTTACTCCCT
>JBEGJD010000195.1:0-3485 GCA_041184765.1 Verrucomicrobiota bacterium
GATGAACTGCGGATAATTGCCGTCGAAGGCGGCGTCGTTCTTGGCGAAGTAAAACGTCGGGTCGGAGAGGATGTTGTTCTTCGCGAGGATCCCGGACCACAGGAACGCGCGCTGCGGGGCGTTGAGAATTGTGGTGGAGATGTTCTGCGGGTCGGGCAGGCGATCCTGGTTGTCGCCGGCGTAGATTTGCGCGGCCTTTAGGATCTCGCGGAGGTTGTTCGCGTCGACCGCGCGCTGGGCCTTCTCGCGGACGGTTCCCACGGTCGGGATTACAATCGCGGCGAGGATGCCGATGATCGCGATGACCGTGAGGAGCTCGATGAGGGTGAAGGCGCTCGCGGCATGCCGGCGGGCGCGGGAGGGGGATAGTTGGCGGAGGAACATGGGCTTGGGTGAAAGGGGAGACGCGCGGGCGCGCGAACAGTTTCTTCGAACAAAAAACGGTACAAGCAGAATTTGCCCCGCCGTGCTGGACAAAACTTTCCGCGCGTTCCTAACCTCGGCGCGATGAAGATCTACCTCGACGGGAAGTTTGTGGACAGCGCTGAAGCCAAGGTGTCCGTATTTGATCACGGGCTGCTTTACGGCGACGGCGTCTTCGAGGGGATCCGCCTGTACTCAGGAAATGTTTTCCGGCTCGAGGAACATCTCGAGCGGCTCGAGTACTCGGCGCGGGCCATCATGCTGAAGCTGCCTCTATCCCGCGCGGAGTTGCGCGAGGCGACCTGTGAAACTTGCCGCCAGAATGGGCTGAAGGACGGCTACATCCGCCTCGTGGTCACTCGCGGTGTCGGTGACCTCGGCTTGGCGCCGTGGCTCTGCCCCAAGCCTTCGATCTTCATCATCGCCAGCACGATCACGCTCTATCCTAAGGAGCACTACGACAACGGCCTCTCGATCGTCACTGTGCCCACGCGGCGCATCAACCCGGCCGCGATGCCGCCGACGATCAAGTCGCTGAACTACCTCAACAACATCCTCGGCAAGATCGAGGCCCGGCAATTCGGCGCCCTTGAGGCCATCATGTTGAACGACCAAGGGTACGTCGCCGAGTGCACGGCGGACAATATCTTCATCGTGCACAAGGGTGAGTTGATCACGCCCGCGGCCTCCCAGGGCGCGCTGAAAGGTGTGACGCGTTCCACGATCTTCGACATCGCGCGCGAGATCGGGGTCCCGATCCGCGAGGCGGATCTCACGCGTTACGATGTATGGGTGGCGGATGAGTGCTTCCTTACCGGTTCGGGCGCCGAGGTGGTTCCGGCGGTAAAGCTAGACGGCCGGGAAATCGGCGACGGTCGGCCGGGCCCCGTGACGAAGCGTGTGCTTGAGGCGTTTCGTAGGCGCGTGCTGGTGGAAGGGACCCGCCTTTGAGGGGCCCATCGACGCGGTGCGCTGGTATCGCGCCCAAGGTTGGGTCGCGCGGATCATCGGCATCCCAAGGCGCGCGCGTCCGTGATTCGGATGTCGTTTCGGTGCGCACACTTGCCAGTGCCGGCGGCTGTGGCATGTTGTGGCAGAGTCTCTGAGCAAAATTCATGGCCAATCCTCTCAAGTGCAGCGTTTGCTCCAAGCCCGCCACGGTGCACCTCACCCAGATTGTGAACAATCAGGTGCACAAGGTGGACCTGTGCGAGGCGTGCGCCCAAGCGAAGGGTGTGACGGACCCGGGTGGATTCTCGCTGGCGGATCTCCTGCTGAAGGCGTCGCTCAATCCCGAGCCGGCCGCGACGGGGAAACTGCGCTGCGAGAAGTGCGGTTTCACGGCGTTGGATTTCAAGAAGCTGGGGCGTTTCGGTTGCCCCGCTTGTTATGACACCTTCCGCGCGCTCGTGGAGCCGATGCTGGAAAACATGCATAGCGGAGTATCGCACACGGGGAAGGTTCCGACCCGAGCGCTGGAGCGGAAATCCCTCTACGACCGTCTCACCAAGCTCGAGCTGGATTTGAGCGAGGCGATCAAGTCCGAGCGCTACGAGGACGCCGCCCGCGCCCGCGATGAGATCTCCCAGGTGAAGCAGGCTTTCCACCCGGATGAATCGCGCTAAGTCCAGTTCCCTTTCGACCCTGCTGGGCACTCCCTCCGAACTCACCGACGGCGGCGCGAGCAAGTCGGCGGTAGTCCTGATGACCAGGGTGCGTCTCGCGCGAAACCTGAGCGGACACTCTTTTCCCGGTTGGGCCAAACCGGCGGAGCGCGAGAAGGCGCTTGAGCCCTGCCGGGCCGCGGTCGCGGGGACCGCCGCGATGCGGCGTTGTTTCAGCTTCGACATCGAGGATCTGGCCGAGCTCGACCGGCAGATTCTGGTCGAGCGCCATTTGATCAGCCGCGAGTTGAGCGCGGCAAAGTCCGGGGCGGGAGTCGTCATCAGCCGCGACCAGGCGTTCTCCGTGATGCTCAACGAGGAGGATCACCTTCGGATCCAGGTGCTGCGGGCCGGTCTCAACCTGCGCAAGGCGTGGACCGCGATCAACGAACTCGATTCCGCGCTTGAGGAGCGTCTCGACTTTGCGTTCTCCCCGACGCTCGGGTATCTCACCGCATGCCCGACCAACCTGGGCACGGCGATGCGCGCTTCCGCGATGATGCACCTTCCCGCGTTGGTTATCTCGAACCAGATGGAGAAGGTGGTGCGGGCCGTTAATCAACTCGGGATGGTGGTGCGCGGCTTGTTCGGCGAGGGGTCCGATGCCAGCGGGAGCATCTTCCAGATTTCCAACCAGACCACGCTGGGCGAGTCGGAGGAGGAGATCATCAAGCGCCTGGCCAGCGTTCTGGAGTCGATCATCGAGCACGAATTGAACGCCAGGGCCCGTTTGCTCGAGGCCGACGGCGCCAAGCTCTTCGACAAGATCGGCCGGGCCTACGGCATCCTGCAGAACAGCCATGTCCTCAACTCGGGTGAGGCGATGAACCTGCTCTCCCTTCTGCGACTGGGGGTGGATCTTGCTCTCTTTCCCGATACGTCGCGCGCCGTCATCGACCGTCTCCTCATCGAGGCGCAGCCGGGACACCTGCAGCACGCCCAGAAGGGTGAGTTGGAACCCGGGCAGCGTGACGTGCTGCGCGCCGAGCGGCTGCGCGCCGAATTTGCCTCTTTCGCCAGACCGGACTTTGGTGCCGCCGGAAGCGGCAAAAACTGAACCACTCTTAAATTATGTCCCAGGAACCCATGAACAACTTCACGCCGCGCGCGCAGCAGGTGCTCGCGTTGGCCCGCAAGGAGGCCGACCGGTTTCACCACAACTACGTGGGAACCGAGCACCTTCTGCTCGGCCTGATCAAACTGGGCCAGGGCGTGGCCGTAAGCGTACTGCAGAAGATGGGCCTGGACCTTGAGACGGTGCGGGGAGCGGTGGAGAAACAGGTGGGGGTCGGTCAGGAAACCAAGACGCAGGCGAGCATCCCCTACACGCCGCGGGTGAAAAAGGTACTGGCCTTGGCCGGCAAGGAAGCGAAGGCCCTCAACCACTCTTACGTTGGA
>JBEGJD010000196.1:0-7410 GCA_041184765.1 Verrucomicrobiota bacterium
AAAAAAATCCACCCGACGGTGGCTCTGCTGGCGTCCCCACGGGGATTCGAACCCCGGTTCTCACCGTGAAAGGGTGGTGTCCTGGACCAGGCTAGACGATGGGGACTAACCGCGGAGCGCGCACCGTACGGCGCGCCCTTCCGCGGGCAACGTAAATTTTAGCCCCTCGCCGCCGTGCTTTGCGTTTGCGCGATGTCGCGACGACGCCCACCAAAAACCGCGCCGCATGACTTACGCCGAAATCGCCGCCGCCCTGCCCCGCGAAGCCGTCACTTCCATCGAGGGTCTGCCTTTCCCCAAGGTCGCCTCGGGGAAAGTCCGCGAGATCTTCGACCTCGGCGACGCGCTCATATTGGTCGCGACCGACCGCCTTTCGGCCTTCGATGTGATCCTGCCCGACGGCATCCCGGGCAAGGGCGCCATTCTCACCCAGATGAGCAATTGGTGGTTCGCCCAGACCGGTGGCATCATCCCCAGCCACCTGTTGCCCGACCAGGCCGGGGAGTTCGCGCGCCGCGGCATCAACGACCCGGGCCTCCGCCTGCGGAGCATGATCGTGCGCAAGCTCAAGCCGCTCGCCATCGAGTGCGTCGCTCGCGGTTACCTCATCGGCAGCGGCTGGAGTTCGTATCAGAAAACCGGATCCGTATGCGGCATCTCCCTGCCCGCGGGCCTGCGCCAGGCCGACCGACTGCCGGAACCGATCTTCACCCCGACCACGAAGGCCCCCAAGGGGCAGCACGACGAGCCTATCGATGACACGCGGGCCGCCGCGATCGTCGGCGCGGAGCTCTACGCGCGCGTCAAGGCGACGAGCCTCGCCCTCTACCGCTTCGGCCACGACCGCGCGCGCCGCGCCGGAATCATCCTCGCCGACACCAAGTTCGAGTTTGGTACCGACGCCACGGGCAATCTGTTCCTCATCGACGAGGTGCTCACCCCGGACTCCTCGCGCTACTGGCCGGCCGCGAGCTACGCGCCCGGCGGCTCACCGCCCAGCTACGACAAGCAATTCGTGCGCGACCACCTGCTCACGTTGCAATGGGACCAGCGGCCGCCCGGCCCGCGACTGCCCGCCGACGTCATCGCCCGCACGCGCGACAAGTATCTCGCGGCATTGCGCGATCTGCTGGAGTCCTGACATTCCTCAACGCGACGACGCCAACGGACGCCTTTCGCCGAGGTCGAAACGTTCACCCGCGCGCAGCACGTGCGCCTTGGCCTCCGGCGCCGGGAAAAAGCGCACCTGTCCTTTCCCAACCACCTCGGCCTCGTCACCGCGCACGATGATCGCGGTCGCCTCGTCGAGGCCGACCCCGAGCAGCGCGGGATGCGCACGCAGCACCGGCCGCAGATCATCCGCCCGGCCACGCGTGTCGACGTGCTGGTCGATCGCGCTGGCGCGCAGGAAGCCGAAGCCCTCCTCGTGGCCGGGCGACATCATGATGCGGTTGTCGCGCGGTGACCCGCGAACGAGGTAACTTCCCTGGATGGTGGCCCCGGCGGAGCTGCCGCCGATCACGCCGCCGCGCGCCAGCAGCGCCTCGAGTTCCCGCTGCACACGCGTGCCGAGATATGCGTCGGTGAGACGCCACTGGCGTCCACCCGTGATCCAGACCGCCTTCGCCGATCGCAGCGGCGCGCAAAAAGCCTCGGAGTCGGCCGCGGACCGATCGCGGGTGTGGAGTTGCGTGACGCGCACCGCGCCGCGCGTTCGGAGCACGCCGAGCACGGCGTCCTCGCCATCGACCGTCGTCGCCGCGGTGGGGATAACCACGATCTCCGATTCATTCCCGCCGGCGAGCCGCAGGAACACATCCCAGAGTTCACCCATCGCGCCGCCACCGACGATGAGCAGCGTGCCCCGGGGAGGCCCGGCACGCGTGACCGGGTTGTTCTCCGCCGCTGCTGAAGTCGCGGCCGCGATCGCGGCGAGGAAAAGACAGCGAAGCAGCGCGCCGCGGCGGCTCATCGCATCACGTTGGAGCGCCGCTGGGTCGTGACGCCGCCGCGGGCGGCGCGCACCAATTCGCGCCGCAGCCAGTCGAGGGCGGCGTTCACGGCCCGTACCTTCACCGTGCCGCGCGGTCCGGGATAACTGAGCTTTTTCGCCCAGACGCCGGCAGGTGAGTGCAGGCCGATGAAGATGGTGCCGACAGGGCTGGAACCGGCGCCGGTCTCGGAGGCTCCGGCGAAACCGGACACCGCCAGCGTGTAGTCGGCCCCGAGCGTCTCCGCGGCTCCGGTGGCCAGCGCCACGGCCGCCTCCTCGCTCACGGCGCCGTGCTGCTGGAGGAGACTTTCGGGGACATCGAGCAGTAGGGTCATAGCGTCGTTGGAGCTGCAGACCACGCCCCCGGCGAAGAACTTGCACGCCCCGCTGACCTCGCTGAAAGCGTTGGCCAGCATGCCGCCGGTCGCGGCCTCGGCCACGGCCAGCCGCTTTTCCTGCTGCCTCAGCAGATCGGCGCAGACGCGAGCGAGCGAGTCGTGGCCGTAGCACACGAAATCCTCGCCGAGGCTGAGCGCGCACTCCGCCGCGATCTCCTCAAGACGGGCATAAGATAGCTCTCCGCCCGGGGAACTGATCCGGCAATCGACCGCTCCCTGGTGCGCGCAGAAAGCGACGCTGAGCGCCGCGCCGTGCGGCGTGAAGAACGGCTGCAGGCGCATCTCCAGCGCCGACTCGCCGATGCCGGCGGTACGCAACTGCACGTAGGCCTCGCGCGCCTCGAGCAATCCGCGCGCCGCGAGCCGCGGCACGACCTGCTCCAGAAACATCGGCTGCAGCTCGTTGGGCGGACCCGGCAGCATCACCAGTACTTTTCCGTCCTGTTCGGCCCACAGGCCCGGCGCGGTGCCGTTCACATTCGTTAGTACTTCGCCCCGTTCAAAAACATACGCCTGCTTCAGATTATTCTCGGTCATCTTCCGGCCGAACCTCGCGAAACGTTCCTGCATCGCCCTCTCCACCGCGGGATCGAAGACCAGCCTTTGCCCGAGCAACCCGGCGATAACTTCCCGGGTACGGTCATCGCAGGTCGGCCCGAGGCCGCCGGTGGTGATCACCACATCCGAACGCGCCCAGCTCTCGCGGAACTGGGCCGCGATCGCGTCGGCCTCGTCCGTGATGGTGACGTTGCGCCGCAGGAGCGCGCCGCGGCGGCCGAGCTGCGCGCCGATGAACGTGAGGTGGCCGTTGGCGGTGAGGCCGAGCAGCAGCTCGTCGCCGAGCGTGAGGAGCTCGTAGCGGACGGCGGCGACCGGGCGGCCGGGAGGGCCGCCGGAGGGTTGGGAATCCGAAACCATACTTGCGGACGCCGATCCTAGGCGGATTCTCCCAAAACGCCAGCGGCCGAGCGGCGCCGTCGCCGGACGGATCGCGGGCCGCGGGCGGAAATCCACCGCCTTGGAAGAATCAACGCCCAGTTCCCTGAAGGAGAAAGTCCGCCAGCTGCCGGAACGTCCCGGCGTCTACCTGATGAAGGACCGCCTCGGGCGCATCATCTACGTGGGCAAGGCGCGGAGCCTGAAGAAACGCGTGTCGTCCTACTTCCAGCGTGGCCGCGCGAGGACCGTCGAGCAGCCGAAGATCCGCGCGCTGATCAGGCTGATCGCAGACTTCGACATCATCGAGGTGCGCTCCGAGCCCGAGGCACTGCTCCTCGAGGGAAAGCTGATCAAGCAGTGGCGCCCGCGGTACAACACGGATTTCACCGACGACAAGCGCTTCCTCCTCGTGCGCGTCGATCTCGCGGAGGCTTTGCCGCGTTTCCGGCTCACGCGCCTGCGCAAGGAGGACCGCTCACGTTATTTCGGCCCGTTCGCGCACAGCGGATTGCTCCGCCGCACGCTCGCGCAGATGCGCCGGCAGTTCGGCATCCTGCTCGCGGACGGCGCGCCGCAGCGGCTGGAGGACGGCCGCTGGCGGCTCTACGACGACGCGCGCGAGGAGATCTACGGCACGCGGGAGCCGGTGACGACGGAGGAGTACCGCGAGCGCGTGACGCGCGCCTGCGACTTCCTGGACGGAAAGTCGCGTGAGTGGCTCGTCACGCTCCGCGAGGAGATGACGGCCGCCGCGGAGAAACGGGAGTTCGAGAAGGCGGCCGAGTTGCGCGACATTGTGTTCGCCCTCGACCGTACGCTCCGCCGCGCGCGGAACTTCGACCGCTCGGATCCCACGCGGCCGTCGGGGGACGCTTCCGCGCTCGTGGCGCTGCAGGAAGCGCTCGGTTTGTCCGGCCCGCCGCGCACGATGGAGTGCTTCGACATCTCGCACATCTCCGGAACCTTTGTGGTCGCCGCGATGGTGCATTTTTCGGACGGACGGCCCGACAAGGACGAGTACCGTCGCTTCCAGATCCGCAGTTTCGTGGGCAACGACGATTTCCGTGCGATGGAGGAGGTTGTCGGCCGTCGTTACCGGCGCCTGGCGGAGGAAGGCAGCCCATTACCCGACCTGATCGTGATCGACGGCGGACGCGGTCAGATCGGCGCGGCGCTGAAGGCGTTCGTCGCGATCGACGCCATGCCTCCCGCGATCATCGGCCTCGCGAAAAAACACGAGACGATCATTTTTCCCGACGAGCGCGCACCGCTTAACCTGCCGCTCGACCACCCGGGCCTCAACCTGCTGCAGCGCTTGCGCGACGAAGCGCACCGGTTCGCCAACACCTATAACGCCGAGCTGCGCTCCCGACGGATCCGCGAAAGCATCCTCGATGATTTTCCCGGGCTCGGTCCCGTGCGCCGCGCGGCCCTGCTCGCGTATTTCGGCGACATTAGCCGCCTGCGCGCCGCCTCACCCGAGGAGATATCCGCGGTGGAGGGCTTCGGCGGCAAACTCGCCGCCGAGCTCCACGCGTTTCTCCAGCGCACCGGTTGAATGCACGGCACGGGGTCAGCGGCCAGCGGAGGAGTCCAGCTTCACGCCCGAGAGGGCGAAACTCAGCGGCCGGCCGCCTCCGCCAGTCCCACCCTCGGCCACCGGCGCCGCGGGGCTGCGGAGCTCGAGCCGCAGGTCACCCGCGGGCGGCTTTTTCAACGGCGGCAGCTCAATCCACGCGCGCGCCATTGAAATCTCGCCCGTCCAGATACGGGTTTCCTCCTGCCAGATCTCAAGCGGTCGCGCCGAAATACCGCGCATCTCGAGCCGCGCCTTCACCGTGGCGTCTGCGGGCAGCCGAGCCGTCTCGATTTCCAAGGCCGCGGCGCCACCGGACCATGCCCAGACTGAATTCCTATGCTGCTCGCGTCCGTGCCAACCGTCGGCGAGACGCGCGATGTAACTGCCGCCGGTGAATCGGCCCGCGGTGATCTCACGCGTAGCTGCGGGGACGTCGCGCAGGGCCTCCACACCCGCGAAAACCACGAGCCCGCCGGCGATCAGCCACCGCCACGAGGCGCGGTCGCGCACCGCGAGCACGGCGAAGACGATCCCGAGCGGGAGAAGCACGCGCGTCGCCGCACCCGGATGTCCCTCCCAAACCGCGGTTCCCAGCAGCGCCATCAGCAGCACCTGCACGGCGCCGAGGCGCCACCACGGATCAGCGGGGCGCGCGCGACGGAGCACATAGGCCGCCTGAGCGGTGAGTCCCGCGGTCGCGAGGAAAGTGGTCGTCACCAGCCAGCGGAAATCAGGATGGCGCGGAAATGCCGCGATGCCCTCGACCCACTTGTCGATCCAAGCCGTGACCGGCCACGTGAAGTTGCCGAAGCCCTGGTCGGCCGGACCGAGACGCCAGCGCACGTAACCCAGCCAGAGTGCGAGCGGCAGCACCGCCAGACCGGCGAGCCGGAAACCGCGTCCGATCGTGGTGCCCTCCTTCGGCCGCCACAACGCTGCCACCGCGGTGAGCGCGGTTTCGCGCGCCAGACCGGCCGCGCCGATCAGGACCGCGGCAGGTCCGCCACAGCCACGCTCGCCTGCCGATACAGCCCACGCCGCCAGAGTCGCCGCCAACAGATCCGTGAGCGCCAGACGCACGGAGTGGAGCGCTCCGGCGGAAAACATCACCCCGGCCCAGGCCACGAGGCCGTGTGCGTCACTGACGCGGAGGATCCGCCAGAGCAGTAGCGCGAGCGCGGCCCAGACCGCGAGGTTGAGCGCAGCGTAGGTGCCGGCGATGCGCGCCGGGGCTCCGGCCGCCGCCACCCACGCGAGTGCGCTAAGCAGAATGCGCCGGGCACGGTACGACAAGTGTCCCACCGCGGCCTTGAGTTCCTCCGAGTCCAGTGCCGGATGAAAAGCGATCTGCGCGTAGGCGGCCCCGTCGTAACCGTTCTCACCCGCGTACCAGAACACGGGGTTCTGGCGGACCTCGCGGATGCCGGAGCGCCGGTCGGCCTCATCGAGCTGGATGAACCGGGTGAATCCGTAATGCGGATGCCAGAAGCGCCCCGCGAGGACGGCGAAAACCAGAGCCAGCACCCAACCCGCGAGCACGATGCGCCGGCGCAGGAGGGCGGCGATCCAAGGGGCGTTCATGCGTGGCGCGCGATGAAGAAGCCGCGCCGATCGCTTGGCAAACCCCGTTGCCTCGGGCCGAGCGAGGGCACATCCTCCGGGAATGCCTGATCCGGCGGCCCACGCACCGCAGCCGACGAAGCGAAAGCCCAGCTTCCCGGTGGGCGGCGAGCTGCGCCGCTATCTCGCGCGCTACCGGCGCGAGCGCGAACTACCGGTCAGCTACGAGCGCCTCCGCGATTTCACCGAGGTCATCCCGCTGACCGACGACGCCGGCCGGCCCACGCTGTGGGACACCGTCATCTACAACGCCAACGACATGGCGGCGCTCAACGAGGACCTGAAGCGCGTCTATGCGCTGCTCAAGGTCGACGGCGACCTCTCGGTCGTGAACCACCTCTACGTCGACCGCGTCGACTTCTGCACGTTCGGCAACTCGACGCCGTTCCGGGTGCGAATCGTCAACGCCTACAACGACAACCAGGACTATTTCTACGTGAAGCGCGCCGACGCCTCGCGCGTCTACGGCCTCGAGCTCGAGCACCTGCTCTCGCCGAACCGCCTGAACTTCCTCACGCACGAGAGCACCCTGATCGAGGAGCACGTGGCGGGGATTCCGGGAGATGTCTACATCAGCGACTGGCTCGGCCGGAGCACGGGGCTGAAACCCATCCGCGTGGCCAAGGAACTCGTGAAGTTCAACGAACGCTGCTTCGTGCGCCTGCTCGGCGACATGCGCTCGTACAATTTCGTGTTCGTGGTCACTCCTGACTTCGAGGAAGCGCAGATCCGGATCCGCGCGATGGATTTTGACCAGCAAAGCTACGACGGACGCCGGAACTTCTACCTGCCGCAGTTCTTCAAGGACAACGCCCCGCTCGTGCAGTTCTGCACCCGTCACCTGCGGATCGAAACGGCCAACCAGTACCAGCGGGAGGAGC
>JBEGJD010000197.1:0-4816 GCA_041184765.1 Verrucomicrobiota bacterium
CGCGTTCGCGATGTCCTCACTCTTCGACAACACCGTCACCCCCACGCCGTCGATCCGCTCAACGGGCGACTTCACCAGCGCCAGCACGATGCCGATGTCGTGGATCATCAGGTCGAGCACCACGCCAACCTCTGTGCCGCGCGGCTGCAGTTCGCGAACGGCTGCGTCGCCAACCTGAGCGCGAGCCGGATGAGCATGAAGAAGGCGCGCGAGATCCGGATCTTCCAGGAGGACGCCTACCTGTCGTTGGATTTCATGCAGCAGGCGGGGCATCTCGTTAAGAAGAGCGACATCGTCGCGCACGCGTTGAAGATGAAGGTCGGTCTCGTGAAGGCGGGTGATGCCAGTTCGATCCCGGTGCGCGAGATCCCCATCGAGAAAGGCGAGCCGCTCGCGCTGGAACTGGCGCACTTCGTGGAGAGCGTGGCGCAGGCGCGTCAGCCGAAGGTCGGCGCGGCGCTGGGCAAAAGTGCGCTCGAGGTGGCGATCGCGATCACCGACCAGATCCGGCGCGCCGAACGCAGCCGCGGCTGAGCGCGGGTCGTTTTCCGCATCCCATGGCTGCACCCGCGCTGCTTCCGTTTCGCTTGCCGCCACCGGAGGGGGGGCGCGCGGACCTGCTGGTGATCGCCGGCGAGCATTCCGGGGACGAGCATGCGGCGCGGATGGTGCGCGAGGCCCGCGAACGCGAACCCGGGCTGGCGGTGGCGGCTCTCGGTGGGCCCGCGTTGGCGGGAACTGGCGCGCAATTACTCCACGATCTTACGGCGTCGTCGGTGGTGGGGATCGTGGAGGTGCTGCGGAATTATTCCTATTTCCGCGCGTTGTTTGAGGAGATCCTGCGCTGGGTGGCCGAATACCGGCCGCGTGCGGTGTGCCTGGTCGATTATCCAGGGATGAACCTCCGGCTGGCGGCGGCGTTGCGGGAGCGCGGACTGTCGGTGAAGGGCGGCGGCGCTAC
Organism: Verrucomicrobiota bacterium; assembly: GCA_041184765.1. Classification (GTDB taxonomy): domain Bacteria; phylum Verrucomicrobiota; class Verrucomicrobiia; order Opitutales; family Opitutaceae; genus ER46. Next base: position 962 of record JBEGJD010000197.1, read on the forward strand.
GCGCGTGATCTATTACATCTCGCCGCAGATCTGGGCGTGGAAGGCGGGGCGGCGCTTCGCGATGGCGCGCGATCTCGACGCCATGGCGGTGATCTTTCCGTTCGAGCCGGCGTGTTATGCGGACACCCCGTTGCCGGTGGAGTTCGTGGGGCACCCGTTTTTGGCGCCCGGGTATGTTTCTCCGGTGCGCCACGATCCTGCCGGGCCGGTGCTTTTGCTGCCGGGCAGCAGACGTCAGCCGGTGGAGCGGATATTCCCCGCGTTGCTGGCCGGCTGGAAGGCCTCGGGCCAGCCTGAGGCGGTGGTGCTCTATCCCAGTGAGGAAATCCGGGATGTGCTGCGGGCGGCGAATCCGCCGCCGGCCGTTCGGTTGTTGCCGGTGGGCTTCGGTGAAAAAGGGGCCGGTTCCGTGGCCGCGTGCGCGGTGCTGACCTCCAGCGGGACGATGTCGATGCATTGCGCGCTCGCGGGAATCCCGGGGGCGATCGCTTACCGGGCGAATCCTTTGACGTACCTCATCGGCCGCATGCTGGTTCGCGTGGAGTATCTCGGCATCGCCAACCTGCTGCTCAAGGAGCCGATGTATCCGGAGTATATCCAAGGCGCCGCGACGCCGGCCGCGTTGGCGAAGGAGCTGCAGGCGGCGTTGGAGGAACCGGAGCGGCGCGCTAAGACCGCGGTGCAGGCGGCGAAATTGCGATCTCTGCTGGGCGCACCGGCGAGTGGAACCGCGGCGGATTGGCTGCTGCGCCGGTTGCGGAGCTGATCCGGAGGGTTCAGGGCGTTTCGCCCGCGGCCACGGTGTCGCCGCCGGCTCGGGTTAGGCCGGAAAGGGAAGCGCTCTTCGGTGCGGCGGCGACTTGGTCCGCCACCTGCCGCCAGAGCGCCTCGGCGCGTTCGCCGGCCATGGTGCGGCAACGGACCACCTCGGCTTCACGGGCGGCGCGGTTCTCCTCCGCGATGCGCGCAAGGTCATCGAGGTTGTAGAGAAAGACGTTCTCGAGGGTTGCTACCGCCGGGTCGACATCGCGCGGCAAGGCCTGGTCGATCAGGAAAAGCGGGCGCGCGGGCCTCCGCTGCATGGTCGCGCGGGTGGCGGCCAATGTCACGACAACCTCCGGCGCTGACGTGGCGCTGACAATGATGTCGAACTCGGCGAGTCTCTGTTCCCGTTGCTCGAAAGGCATGGCGCTGGCACCGAGGGATGTCGCGAGCTCCATTGCACGCTCGAGGCGCCGGCTGGCGACCGTGAGCGAGGAGGCTCCGCGGCTCTGGAAGGCCTTGGCGGTTTTCTCCCCGATCTCGCCGGCGCCAAGGAGCAGGATACGGGCGTCGCCCAGTCCGCCGAAGATGGATTGGGCGAGTTCGACGGCGACGTTGGCCACGCTCACCTGGCCCTCGGTGATGGCGGAGTGGCTGCGGACGTGTTTCGCGGCCTGGAACGCTTTCTGGAAAACGCGGTTGAGGACCGGGCCGGTGCTGCCGCGGGACTGCGCCTCGGCGTAGGCGTCTTTCACCTGTCCGAAGATTTCTGTCTCTCCGATCATTTGGGAATCCAAGCCCGCGGCGACTTCGATGAGGTGGCGGATCGCCTCGGGTCCGTGCAGGTCGAGCCGGATTCGACGGAACGCGTCCGGGTCGAAATTCTGCCGCGAGCAGAAGGCGCCCTCGACGCGCGGCACGACGGCGGGGTCGGCGGCGACCCCGTAGAACTCGATGCGGTTGCAGGTGCTGAGCATCGCGAACTCGCGGAGCCCGGGCAGCGTGGCGAGCTCGGCCCGCAGAGCGATGGCGCCCTCCGCGGAGAGCGAGAGTTTCTCGCGCACCTCGAGCGGCGCGCGGTGGTGGGTCGTGCCGATGACGAAAAGCATGGCGCGGCTCAGCGTTGACCCGTCCCTTCGGGGCGCACGGTGGGAGCCGGCGCGGGTGCGCGGCTGCTCTCGACGGCCAGGAGCGAAAGCATGGCGGCGAAGAACAGGCAAAGGCAGGTCCAGGCGAAACGCTGGGCCAGAAGCGCGCCGCGAAGCCGCAGGGTGAAGGCGATCATGGCGGCGACCCAGACCGCGCACGTGACGAGAATCTTGGAGTTCAGACCGAAGCCCGGGATGCGCAGCCAGTGGACCGAGCCGACGGCCAACGCGATCGCGAGGATCGCGGTGCCGGCGCCGAGGAGACGAAGTCCGATCTGGTCGAGATCACGGATGGAAGGAAGGAACGAGAACCAACCGCCCAGCCGTTTCGACCGCAGCGAGTGGTTGCGCAGCAGGTACATCACGGAAGTGAGGGCGAGCAGCGCGAAGACCCCGTAACTGAAAACCGCGAGCGCCGCGTGAAACTCGATCCACGGGTTGTTGCCGAAAATCCGGATCCGTTGAACGCTGTCCCAGCCGGGAATGGCCAGGGACGCCAGCGTGAGGGTCGCGGCAAGACAGGCGGAGAAATAACCGAGCAGGCTGAGTCGGAACGTGGCGCCGATGACGAGGTAGAGGGTCACGGTCGACCAGGCGGTGAACTGGTAGATTTCCAGCGGGTTACCCAGCGGACATCCCCCTACGGAACGGCCCCGCAGAACCAGCCCCGCCAGTTGCGCCGCGTAACCCAGCAGGATCAGGACGTAAGTGGCCACGCCGGCCGGCTTGCCCTGACGGACCAACGAGATGGTTCCCTGCAGGAAGCCGGCCAGATAGAATCCGGCGGCCACCCAGAGCCAATTGCGGTCGGTCAGAGCCGTGAGCATCGCGGGGCAGGGTAGGATCGGTCACCCGCTGGGCAAGTCCCGCCCGCGGGCAAATCTTTCGACCGAACGATGGCTTGCGGACGGATCGGGGTTTTCCCTAGCTGCTCGGCAGCAATCAAACCAACCCATGACCCTTCGACGCCTGATCACCCTCGCCCTCGCCCTCGCGCTGGGCTCCATCGCCACGGCGCAGAACCGCAGTTTCACCAACATTTACGTGTTCGGTGACAGCCTGAGCGATACTGGTAACCTTTTCGCTGCCACCAGTGCGCTGGGAGCCGCGAATCCGCCCGCTCCCTACTATCAAGGGCGTTTCTCCAACGGTCCGGTTTGGGTCGAGCGCCTGGGCAACCCGCTCGCGCTGGCGGTCACCGCGGCCCCGACGGTGAAGAGCAGCATGAATTTCGCCTTCGGTGGAGCCACCGCCGCCGGCACCGCCTCGTTGCCGCCGGCGCTCGGCGTGCAGATCGGGCTCTTCCGCCAGCGCGCGATCACGCCCGGCGCGGGCGACCTTTTCACGGTCCTCGCCGGCGCGAATGACTTGATTCCGGTGCTCTCCGCCCCGACGACCCCGATCAATCCCGCCTCGCTCGATGCCGCGGGCATCGCCACCGCCCAGTCGGTCATTTCCAGCGTGCAGACTTTGGTGAGCATCGGCGCCAAGAACATCGTCGTTTCGGGTCTGCCCAACCTCGGCGCCACGCCGCGGTCGCTGGCTGCCGGTGGTCCCGGTGGTGCCGGCGCATCTTTCGGCCTGCGCGCCACGAACGCCTTCAATAACGAGCTTCGTTCCCGCGTCGGCCTGCTCGCCCAGTCCGCGGCCGACTTGAACATCGTCTACGTGGACGTCCAAGGCGTGCTCGACCGCATGATTCAGGACGCCCGAATCCTCGGCTTCAGCAACACCTCCTCCTACTACCTCGCCCCGGCGGCCCAGGGCGGGGGCCAGGGCACGCCGGATTCCTACATCTTCTGGGACGACATTCACCCCACGGCCAAGACCCATTCCATCCTCGCCGGCATCGTCACCGAGATGCTGAACCCCGAGGCACCGATCGGGTTCTCCGGGTCCCTTGGTACTGCGGCCCTGGCTCTGCAGGGCATCGCCGCCTCCACCT
>JBEGJD010000198.1:0-5468 GCA_041184765.1 Verrucomicrobiota bacterium
GTCTCTCGCAGCATTTGGCGGAAAGAGCGAAATTCGCGCCCGGAAGGCGGCACGCGGGTGAATTCGTCGCATTCGCGGAACTCGGCGAACAACAGCGGCAATTCGTCTGGATAATCAGGGGCCGCCATCTGGGCGAGAAAGTCGGCCGTGGTGACCGCGCAGCCCACGATGCGGTCGGCGGGTTCGCGGAAAGGAATGCGGGGGACCTCGGCGCTGGGACCGGTGCAGTTGATGGCGTGAATGACCGTTTCGACGTCGGCGTGATCGAATCCGGTCGTCGGAAGGTGACTTGCCGCCAGGGCCCCGCTGCGCAGCACGTGGCAGAACGTGTACTTTGCTCCGGTGCCGTCGCGGTCTCCGCGCAGCTTTAGGAAACCCGAGTCGTGCAGCAGCACGGCGGCGATCGCCAGCTCACAACGCCGCGCGTCAATGGCGGGCTGAACACGCGAGCTGTGCCGGCCCTCAAGCAGCGAAACGAGGCAGACGGTCGCCTGCATCGTGTGCTCGAGATCATGGTACTTCAGATCGTTCGCGGAGTAGTCAGGGTGGCGGCCCGAAAAAAGTTCGACCACCAGGCGGAAGACCCGGCGGAGCCGCTCCGTCCGGCGCCGGGGGTACATGCGCAGGAAGGAAGTCTCCACGAATTCCCAGACCGCCTCTTGGTCCCTCGTGTCGACCGGCGGCAGGCCGTCGGCGGGAAGAGTTCGGGGAGAAATTGTTTTCACGGCGCGGCGACTGCGGCCGATAAAGAATTTGCCGAAAAGTGGAGCAAGAGCATTCCTAGGTTGAATCTACCATGTTTAGGGTAGGAATCACCGGAGGAATGGGATGCGGGAAATCCACCGTTGCGCGGCTGCTGGAGTCGCGGGGATTCCTGCGCATCGACTCCGACGCCCTTGTGCGCGAACGCGTGCTGCGCGATGCTCCGGTAAAAGCGGCGCTCGCGGCGCGCTGGGGATCGGGAGTGCTCGATTCGAAGGGCGAGATCGACCGGGGAACGGTGGCGGAGAGAATTTTTAACTCCGATGAGGAGCGGCGCTGGCTGGAGGATCTGGTGCATCCGCGTGTGTATGCGGCGTGGGAGGAGGCCTTCGCCTCGGCTCCGAATGAACGCTGGGCGGTGGAGGTGCCGCTGCTGTTCGAGCGCGGTTTGGAAAAAGGATTTGATTTCACCGTGTGCGTGGCGCTTTCTCCCGAGCAGCAGCTGGCCCGGTTGGAAGAGCGCGGAATTCCGCGAGCGCTCGCCGGGCGGCGAATCTCCAAGCAATTGCCGCTGGCGCAAAAGATCGATCGGTCTGATTTCGTGCTTTGGAACGAGGGTTCTCCCGAGTTCCTCGAAGCGCAGGTCGGCCGTATGGTCCGGGGCCTCGCGGCGGCCTGAAACTAATCCCCGCCCGCCACGTCTGAAGGGACGAGTGCCGGGCGGCGCTCCTTTTACCGTCACCACGACATGCTCCCTCCCTCCGCCGACGACTCCAAGCCGTCCTCCGCCCGCTCCGATTCCGACGAATCGAAGAAGAAATCTCGTCTGATCCGTACCCGCGCCCGTCCGGCCAAGGTCGCCAAGGACGAGAAACCCGCCAAACCGCGCGGTCGCCGAGGTGCCAAGGCCACCGAAACCGCGGAGCGCGCGCCTTCCAGTGTCGAGGCAGCCCCTGCGCCGGCTCCGTCGCCGGCCTCCCCCGAACCTGCGCAGGAGGCTCCCCGCGTGGCCTCCGCTCCGGTCTGGCGGGATGAGCCCCCGGCCCCTCCCGCGCCGGAGCCGTCACCCGCGCCGGTGGTCGAGGAGCGCGGCGGCCCCGTCGCTTCGTTTGAACCTTCCGGTGGCGCTTCCGGCCCCGGGTTCCAAGAGCCTCCGGTTGCTTCTCAAGGGAGCGGTCATGGCGGCCATGGCGGAGGTGATGGGGGCGACCAGCGCGGAGGCGGACGTCCCGACTGGCAGGGTGGGCAGCACGGGGATCGCGGATTTTGGAAGCACGGCCGGCGCAAACGCGGGCGGCATGGCGGTCCCTGGCAGCCGGGCCAGCAGGGTGGGGGGCGCGAGCAATTGCCCCCGCAATTGCCTCCTCCGAGCAACACGCCGGTTTTCGGCGACCTGCCGAATCCGACCCGATTCAACGATCTGGCGGCACTCGATGCTTTGGCGGACGAATTGGCGGGCGGCAAAGGCGACGCGGTTTTTCTCGACGAGATCTACGCGCTGAACCTTTCCGACCTTGGCGCCCGCGTGCGGAAACTCGGCGTCAATGTCGAGGGTGCCGCGCCGCGGCGTCAGATCCTGCCCGACCTCTTCAAGTTCGTCGCGGAGCGGAAGCATCCCCTTCGTGACCGCGGCTACATCGACCAGAACGATCGCGGACACTTCATCGTCCACACCCACTGCAACTACCGGCTCTACCCGGAGGACGCGTATCTGCCCGAGTCCCTCGTCAAGCGGTACGGACTCAAGCGCGGCCACCGACTGGAAGTGCTGCTGCAGCCTCCGCTGGAGGGTGAACGTTGCCCGTCCGTGATTCGCGTCGAATCCGTGATGGGGATGAAGCCCGAGGCCATTGCCGCGGTGACACCGTTCGAGGAACTGATCCCTTACTACCCGCTGAAGCGTATCCTGCTCGAGGACCCCGAGGTGGTGAAGGACATGTCGATGCGCGCCGTCGACATCCTCACGCCGATCGGTTTCGGCCAGCGCGGTCTGATCGTCGCGCCGCCCCGCACCGGCAAGACGATCCTCCTGCAAAACATCGCGAACTCGATCTCGGCGAACAGCCCGGACGTGAAGTTGATCCTTCTGTTGATCGACGAGCGTCCCGAGGAGGTCACTGATTTCCGCCGCCATACCAAGGGCGAGGTGGTTTCCTCGACGTTCGACGAGACGCCCGAGAGCCACGTGCACTGCGCGGAGATGGTCATCGAGATCTGCCGGCGCCGCGTCGAGCAGGGTGAGCACGTGGTGGTGCTTCTCGACTCCATCACGCGCCTCGCGCGGGCCTACAACGCCCTTGCGGGCAGCGGCGGCAAGACGATGTCCGGCGGCCTCGAGTCCAACGCGCTGCAAAAGCCGAAGCGCTTCTTCGGTTCCGCACGCAACATCGAGGGCGGCGGCAGCCTCACCATCATCGCCAGCGCGCTCATCGACACGGGGTCCCGGATGGACGAGATCATTTTCGAGGAGTTCAAGGGGACGGGCAATTGCGAGGTCCACCTCGACCGCGGACTCGTCGAGCGCCGGATTTTCCCGGCGATCAACATCGATCGCTCCGGGACGCGCAAGGAGGAGCTCATCTACCATCCCGACGAGTTGCAGCGTATCTACGGGCTCCGCCGCGCGATGCAGGGCCTCGGCCCGATCGAGTCGATGGAGATGCTCATCACCCGCCTGAGGAAGACAAAATCCAACACCGAGTTCCTCCTGAGCCTGGCTCCGAAGTGAACGCCGTCCGCTGATTTCTGTGACCCCGCCCGCCGCCACCGCCTTCACCGCCGCCGCCGACGAGTTCGTCATTCAACTCGCGCAGGAACGGGGGCTGTTGCGTGCGGCGCAGCTCGACGCCGCTCGGGCCCTCCTTCCCGTGGAGCCCGGCGCGGCCGGGGCTCCTCGTTTGCTGGACGTGCTGATCCAGCAGGGCGCGCTCTCTTCGCGCCGGGTGGCGGAATTGCTCGCCAACGAGTTCGGGATGGCGATGGCGCCGGATCTGACCGGGCTCCGCATCGCGGGCGATACGCTTGAACTCGTGCCGCGGGCAGTGGCGGCCAAGCACCGCCTGCTGCCGCTCGGTCGGGAGGGCAACCGGCTCAAGGTGGCGATTTCGGATCCGCTGGATACCGACGGCATCGACGCGCTCGGTTACCTCGTGAAGATGCCGCTCGAGACGGTCGTGGCGACGCCGGAGGAAATCGCCTCTGCCATCGACCGTTTCTACGGCAAGGACGCCGCGTCGATCGATGACCTGCTGAACGACCTTTCGAGCAAGGATGCGGCCGACGAGACCGAGGCGGTGACCGCCGAAACGGGTGGCGCTCCCGACCCCGCGACCACCGAGGCCGACGCCCCGATCATCAAGCTGGTTCACCAGATGATTCTGGAGGCCATCCAGCGTCGCGCTTCCGACATTCACGTCGAGCCGCTGGAGAAGCGCCTGCGCGTGCGGTATCGCGTGGACGGTGTGCTGATCGAGGTCGAGAATCCCGCGAAGCGCCTGCAGCTTTCGATCATTTCCCGGCTGAAGATCATGTCGAACATCAGTATCGCGGAAAAGCGCGTCCCGCAGGACGGCCGCATCCAGATCGCGGTGGGCGGCAAGCAGCTCGACCTGCGCGTGTCATCGTTGCCGACGGTGCACGGCGAAAGCATCGTGATGCGCATCCTCGACAAGGAAGGCCTGACGCTCGGATTGCCCGAGCTGGGTTTCTTCAGTGACGATGCCGCGACCTTTGAGCGTCTGATTTCGCTGCCCGACGGCATTCTCCTTGTCACGGGTCCGACGGGTTCCGGCAAGACGACCACGCTCTACGGCTGTCTCCACTTCATCAACAAGCCCGACCGCAAGATCATCACGGTCGAGGACCCGGTGGAGTACCAGCTCAACGGCATCAACCAGGTGCCGGTGCGGCACGACGTGGGTATGACCTTTGCGTCCGCGTTGCGCGCGATGCTCCGCCAGGCGCCGAACATCGTGATGGTGGGCGAAATCCGCGATCTGGAGACCGCGGAGATCGCGATCAACGCCTCGCTGACCGGCCACATGGTCTTCTCCACGTTGCACACCAACGATGCGCCGGGTGCCGTGACGCGCCTCATCGACATCGGGGTGAAGCCGTTCCTCGTCTCAACGTCGCTGCGCGCCGTGATGGCGCAACGGCTGGTGCGCAAGATCTGCCGGCAATGCAAGAAGCCGATCCTGCCGACTTCGTCCGAGTTGCGCGCGCTCAACATCACGGCGGCGCAAGCCGAAGGCGCGACCTTCGCGAAGGGCGAGGGTTGCGGTAACTGCAATTCGACCGGCTACCGCGGCCGTATGGGCATCTTCGAGATCTTCGTGATCAACGAGGAGATCCAGAAGATGATCTACGAAGGCGAGGGAACCTCCAAGCTGCGCGACAAGGCGCGGACGCTCGGCATGCGCACCATGCGCGAGGACGGTGCCCGCAAGGTGACCGCAGGTCTCACCACCATTGAGGAAGTTGTCTCGATCACGGTGGGTGATTCCAGCTGAGGCACCTTTATGGGTAACTTTTTCATCAGCCAAAGCACGCGGATCACGCGACCGTCGCGGAAGGAGGAAGCCCCATGAGCTACGAGATGAACGACCTTTTGGAACTGATGGTGGAGCAAGGGGCCTCGGACCTGCATCTCCAGGTCGGGCAGCCGCCGACCCTTCGCCTCAGCGGCAGCATGACGCCGATCGACGGGCCGCCGCTCACGCCGGCCGACACCGAGAAGCTGATGCTTTCCATCACGCCGGACGGCC
>JBEGJD010000199.1:0-2595 GCA_041184765.1 Verrucomicrobiota bacterium
ATGCCGGCGTCGAGCAGGAGCGCCTCTCCGCCCGCGCGGCCGTACTCGATGTCACGCCGCACCTCCGTGGCGTGCGCCGCGAGGGCGGCACCGAACAGAAGTCCGATCAGGGCGAGGCCGCGGGGAAAGGTTTTCACGCCCCTCGCTTCTCGCCGCCGCCGCGCGCACGCAAGCACGCGGTTGCGCGCGAGCCGGACCGCTTTTCCGGTTGGCCCCGCGCCCTCGGCGGCCGCTCAATCGGGTCGTGCCCCGACGCCTGCTCGCCGCCCTTCTCCCCGTCCTAGTTTCGCTGACCGCCCAGGCCTCCCCGCCGGCGCCTGTACCGGACAAGGTCGTCGTGCTCACGTTCGACGACGCGTCCGCGTCGCATCACGCGATCGCGCGGCCGCTGCTCAAGCGGCTCGGTTTTGGCGCCACGTTCTTCATCACCGAGGGATTCACCTTCCGCACCAACAAGCGCGACTACCTCACGTGGGAGCAGATCGCGGAGCTGCACCGCGACGGCTTCGAGATCGGCAACCACACCCGCGACCACCTCGGCATCACCGAGAAGAACGTTCCGCGGCTCGCCGAACAGCTGGAGGCCATCGCCGCCCGCTGCCGCGAGCATGGCATCCCGGCGCCGGTGAGTTTCGCCTGGCCGGGCAACAAATTCCACGCGAGCGCCCTGCCCGTGCTCGAGGCCGCGGGCATCCGTTTCGCCCGCCGGGGCGGCGAACCCGAGGTGCCTTACGCGAAGGGAGGCGGGGTACCCTACGAACCCGGCGTCGATCACCCGCTGCTCATCCCGACCACCGCCGACGCCCGGCCGGTCTGGACCCTCGATCACGTAAAGGCCGCGGTCGCGCAAGCGCGGGACGGACGTATCGCGGTGCTGCAATTCCACGGCGTGCCCGACGGCGAGCACCCGTGGGTGAACACGCCGCGCGAACGTTTCGAGGAATACATGCTCTGGCTCAAGGCAGCCGGCTGCACCGTCATCGCGCTCCGCGACGTCGCGCGCTTCACCGCCGGCCGGCCCGCGCCCGCCGATCCGATGTCGGCGATCAACCGTCGCCTGCAGGCCGCCGCGGCGGCTCAAGTTCAGCGGGCGGCGCCCGCCTCCGCGCCCAGCGCGTCGTCCAAGGCCGGAGCGAGCGCCTCCAAATAGGCGGTGCCCTGCGGATGGCGCGTGAGCGCCACCAGGATGTAGTGCCGGCCGCCGCCGGTCACCACCGCGGTGTCGTGGGACCATTGCTCCCACCAACCCGATTTCCGGCGGATTTCCCGCTCCCGGCCAGCGAGACCCTTCACGAAGCGATCTTCGATGGGGGGAATATCCGGTGAACGAAAAACGTCGCGCATCACCGCCGAGGCCTCGGGCGAAACCAACCGGTCCTGCTCGAGCAGGAGATAGAAACGCAACAGTTGCCGTACCGTCGCGGCATGGGTGTTGCCGCCGACCGGATCGCGCACGCGCTCGCTGTCGCGCCCGTAATGCTTCCCGAACCAGATTCCGCCGCCGTGCTTCACGTCGTAAAACCCGTGCGCGTCGAGCACCGCCTGCACCCGGGCGATGCCCAGTTCCCGGGAGAATCGCGTGGCCGCCTCGTTGTTGGAGCGCTTGATCATTTCACCGAGTTCGCGCCGGACATCCGCATCCATCACCTTCGCTGCCGCGGGATGGGTCGCGAACCACGCGAGCAGAATGCCGATCTTCGGCACGCTGGCGGCGTAATCGCCGGCGTCGGGCCGGAGCCACGCGACGCGCGCCGTCCGCAGATCGACCAGACCCACCGCCACCGCGTCGGCAGGAACACCGAGTTTCTCCCGCAGCGCGCCATCAACGCGCTCGAGCATGCTCTGCAGCGCGGCGTCGGGACGCGTCTGATAATCGATCACCAGCCCCGCGCTCACGGGAGGCACCTGCATCGCGGCGAAGGGAACGAAGGCACCCAGCGCGACCGCCAGCAGCGGCCACGTTTTCACGGACGGTTCCAAGCGGCGCCACCGGTCTCGGAAAGCGGGATATCGGCATCGTAGCGACCCGGGACCGGATCGTAACGCAGCAGCGTCTTGCCGATTTTTTCCGACGTGAAGTAGCCGACGATCACGAGCTCGCGCGTGAGCCGCAGGAACTCGCGCTCGGCGGCGTCCTTCGACGCGATCAGACGCCGGATCTCGTCATCCTGCTTGCCACCGTCGAGGGCGGCAAACGGCCGCCCGTGCCGCGCGGTGCAAGCCGAGTCGAGCGCCGCGACGCCACCCGTGAGCGTGCCGCGTTCGGTAGCGGTGAGGAATTCCGCGAACAGGCGGCCGATGAAAGCCGGCACACCAACGTCGGCCGCGCCCGGCGTGTCGGTACGAGGCAGGATGCGCTCGGCGAGCGCCGCCAGCGTGCGGTCCTGTTCGGCGGACAGCCGGGTTCCGCCGACCGCGGGTTGGGCGCGGAGGACGCCGGCGATGATCGACGGGGAAAGTACGGCGCCGAGGAAGACCGCGGCACGCTGGAGGGCTTCGCGGCGGCTCAGCATCACGGAGGCGGAGGAAGTTTCTGAGGAAATCATCGGAGCGGGGATCAAAGGTTCAGCTTCCGCATCTCGCCGACGGCGTGGT